>NZ_JABWRG010000040.1:0-40546 GCF_014268825.1 Pseudomonas sp. SWRI51
CCCCTTCGGTTGCCAGATGACCAGGATGAGGGTGAAGACAAAAACAGCAATGGCGATCAGCATGAGGATCTCGCTCGATGTTGGTCAGCAGCAAGCAGCGTCACGGACGGGGCGGCCGTCCATGTTCTGCAGCCGTAGCGAGTTGTCTGCCAACCACTTTGAGTTGGCCTGCAAGGTCACCTGCAGCATTTCATGCACCCAGGCGGGAAGCTCCGGGTTAAGGCGGTAGTACACCCACTGACCCTGTCGACGATCTAACAGCAGACCATTGCTGCGCAGCTGCGCGAGGTGGCGGCTTATCTTGGGTTGGCTGTCGTTCAGCGCGCACATCAGTTCGCAGACACATAGCTCACCGAGGCTAGCGATCAACAGGGTGGCGCGAACACGGGTCTCGTCGGATAGGCACTTGAAGACATCAGGCGGGGTGATCATGGCAGTACCAATACATATGGATTATCGAATATACGTTTTTCCATATGTAATTCGCAAGGACGCCTGGTCTGAACGTCCGCTATGAGTCGATACGCGTCGATTCAAGTCCGGGGAAAGGGTAGAAAGACTGTTTAGGCGGCAGCTATCGGCCAAAAGCGGACGCTCAAAGCTGTTTACGGATCGAGGGGCGATTCAGCTCGGTGAATGGCTCAGCGAAAGCAGCTCTCCGCAGGGATCGGTGGGATGGATGGTGGGTAATGAGGGCTGGCCGCAGTCGGCCCATGCTCGCCGGGTAAATTCAGTTGAGAGGCATCGCCAGGCCGGCAGGAGGCCTGAGCGGCCTTGAACTTATTATTCAAGGTCTTGTCGAGATTTAAGTTTTGCCGGTGGTCTGATATAAAACTTTTCAAGTAATGCAGCGCGCATACTCAAAGCAGCTCAGATTTTCTGGGTTATTGAGAGGTTTTTATGCCTATTGATAGTGATGTTCCAGGGAGAGCTTCTCCGGACGCTACGCCTGCAGAAGATAAAGGGCTTGGCATTGCAGAAGTTCTGCGCTTGGATAAGGTTGCTCCAAAAGATCGGTACGACTATATCGATCTAGATACAATGTCTAATGAGGGGCCTGTGCCGCCGGATCGATCGCGCGCGCCCAATACCGCTTACTATGCGCGCCAAAAGCTTCGCTAGGACCACCTGCGAAATCGGGACAAGGAGCGGGGGCGCAACGCCCAAAGCGTGCAGGCTGTGGTGAGGCTGACGATTCTTTGGGCTTTAACCTGATGAGCCAGCTCGAAGCAGAGGGATCACTGAGATCGAAATTGAATCTCTAATTTGAAGTGGCCTCTGAATATGTTCACTATCAAATATTGCTCTCAAATCAGAGCTCACACGAGGTTTTTATGAAGAATAAACAAGCACATCAAGGCGAGCACCCCTCGGGCAACCGCGGTGAAGGATCTACACCGGGCGCGAGCGGAAGTGAAAAGAAATCTTCACTAATCGAGCGAGCATCCAAAGCGGAGCTTTACAGTCGGTACGGTAAGGTCAGTGATTCCGACTCTAAAGCGAAGCACGCTCAGTCGTAATCGGTACATTTGAGCTCATGACGCGCCCTACGGACTGCCCTCCGCAGATAGTTAAGCAGCTAGCCGCCTAAGGGCGGTTTTTTTGTCCTTCGAATATCGGACTTTTATATAGGGAGCAGTTTTCTATGGCCAAACCAAGTACCGGCGCTCTCGCAGTGACAGTGGTACTTGAAAGCGCCGGCTTGGGTGCTGCCTTTATCCAGCTAGACCTCTCTACAGTTGTGAGGAGGGTTCGGCGGGCTCTTTTTTCGTGGTGTTCGCAAAAGACGTCAGCACTTGGCGCCGTGTGGGCACCTGTTTACTGGGTGGGTCGATTGTTACTTCGCTAATGCTGAGTTGGTGGGAAGGGCTTGGGCCCAGATCTCCGGCTTCAGCGTCTTCATGTGACCACGCCACCGTTCACATCCGCGTCGTTCCGGGGCGCGGGAGAGAACGTGTCTATCATTGAATTGAGGTCTAAGGAATCGATCGAGAAGCACTCGGTTGGGATCCAACTACTTTGACAGTTCACGCAGGTGTTCGGACATGGCAGACAAATATGTTGGGAATATAATTGGAGTTGGCACGGATAATTTAGAGTACGTGATCAACATATACCAGGACGAGGTCGTTGAGAGATCCTCCAGGGGGATGATCCGACATGACGGGTTGAAGCATTTCGAAATCCGTACAGGCGGCGCTGTGAGGAGGCTCTCTGAAGGCGAGTACGAGATCGTGGAAACGGGAGTGAGGGTCACTATTCGTGATGGCGAAAGCTGAAATCGCTCGGGCCTAAGAAGGGAAAGCCCAAGAGAAAGAAGCGTCGAAGGGGAAATCAATGTTCTTGCCAGGCAGCTTAGGAAACGCCCAGTCGCGGGCGACGGGAGATGACAGTAGTGGCGAGGATGGGGCCATCAAGGCCGAACCCTGCGTTGCATCAGAAGTGGCCCGAGAGCGGTTTTCCACCTTACTACTGCATAACTGGAGGGTGTGACCAAAAATCGGTTCCAAAACTGAAACGGCAGCCCTTGCAGCATACGGCCTGTAGCCGTGCCATATATTAGTTGATCTGGAATCGATTCTTGGGCACAGACGTTGAGATTACTGGGTTCTGGATACGGTCTTGAAAACCGCTGCCAAGTTCGCACTGGGAGGGGGTTATGCCTGAACGGCATCAGACCTAGGAAATGTCCGCCGGACCAATCCGCGTACCAACCTTTGCGTTTCGGTGGGTAGGTGAGGGGTATTTCGCCCAGCAAAATCAACACATCTCCACCCGCCATACCCCATTGCATAGCGCATGGTGATATTCGCGGTGGAGATCAAAGCGCTTACCTATCAGTAACTTACGCGGCCATGGCTCAGGAAGCCCGAGTGCTCACGGCTCGCTCCAGTGGGAGCTTGGGTTGGCCTTTGGGCGAGTGTCTACAGCAGCGATGCAGGCTGCGACCTAGCTGTTGGGCGATGAATGCGGGGGTTGAGGCCGGACATTGGGCGGCATTGTCGCATAGCTGGGGCATGCTTTGCAGTGGGTGCGTGATGGGTGGGGTCGCGCAGCGGCGCACCTGGGGGTAAAGTGCGGGGCCCGTCGCCCCGGAAAACTGCCATGCCCTGCACCTTCACCTTGATGCAATCGCCTGTGGGCACCCTGACCCTGGTGGCCCGCGGTGCCTGCCTGGCGGCGGTGCTCTGGGAAACCGAGCGTGAAAACCGTGTTCGCCTGGGCGAACTTGAGCGTGACGACGACAATGCCGTTCTGCGTGAAACTGCACGCCAGCTAGGCGAGTACTTTGCAGGCCAGCGCCGCACCTTCGACCTGCCATTGGACTTTGTCGGCACCGAGTTTCAGCGCCAGGTGTGGGCGGCGCTGCTGGCCATTCCTTTCGGTGAGACGCGCAGCTACCGCGATATCGCCCAGCGCATCGGCAACCCTCAGGCGGTGCGTGCCGTTGGCGCCGCCAATGGGCGCAACCCCATTTCCATCATTGCGCCGTGCCACCGGGTAATTGGCGCCTCGGGTAGCCTGACCGGTTTTGCAGGCGGGCTGCCGGCCAAGCAGTACCTGCTGGCCCTGGAAGGGCGCCAGAGCCTGGCGCTGGGCCTGTAGCTCAGCCGAGCCAGGCGCACAGCAGCACCAGCAACACTGCCAACACGCTGCCGGCCAGCAGGCTGTAGGTGCGCTGGGCTTGGCGCGCATGGGCCTGCACTTCACGCAGGTATTGCCCAGGCGGCGGCGCGTCATGTTGATGGCGCAGCCCTTCGGCGATATCCGCCAGTTGCCCGCGAATCAACAGGCCGACCACATACCAGGCGCTGGCGTAGCTTGCCAGCACCACAAGCACATACCTCATGGGGCGAACTCCAGCGCAAAGGCCTGGGCGCTGTTGCGGGTGGTATCGAGCAGCAGCAGGCCTTCGCTGTGTTCATCCAGCTGGCCCAGCAGGTTGCCTTGGGCATCCCACGCCGCCGACTGGCCGGCGCCGATAAAGTTGTCGGCCGCCCCCACACAGTTGGCCATCAACACCGCCATACCCGACTGGCGCGCCGCCTTGGGGTAGTGGGCAAACCCCTCGGCGACCCCTTTGGCGGTTTTCGCCACGCTGACCAGATACAGCTCTGCGCCCAGTGCCCGCACGCTGTGGGCGTGCTCGATGAACATCGACTCGTAGCAGATCGCCGGGGCAATCTGTAGCGCGCCGGCGGCAAATACCAGCGGTTGCGCACCGGCCACGAAGAACGGCAACTCGTCGGCGTGCAGGCGCTGCTTGGCGTAGAGCAAAGGCGCCTGGCGCGGGCGCAGGATGAGCATGCCGATGTGCACGCCAGCAGCGGCGGGCATCGGCAGGCCGATGGCTGCGGTTACATCAAGGCGGTCACATTGCGCCTGCAATGGCCTGAGCAATACGTCATCAGCGGCGGTGACAACGCGCTGCGCCAAGGTGGGTTCATAGCCACTGAGGGACAGTTCAGGGAACACCACCAGCTCGGCGTCGTGGGCCGCTGCCTGTTCCATGGCCTGCAAGTGGCGGTGCAGGTTGCCGGCCAGGTCGCCCTTGTGCGAGGCCAGTTGTACGGCGCAGAGCTTCACGGGATTCCATCCTTGGTGTGCGTGGGGTGTTCGAGGATACAATCGGAACAATCGCCTCACCAGCACGAAGTCGCCTATTCCAAGGATGGAGACCTGTATGACCTTCGCTACGGCCATTCCCGCCGATTCGTTGATAACACCCCACGCAGCCCAGGCCGAGTTTCGTCACTGCCGGGGTATCACCTTGGCGGCCGGTGACATGCCCGCGATGGGGTACTTTCTGCAACTCATGACCCGCATGCCGGGCTGGATCGACGGCCTTATGGTGCTGCGCAACCGGCTGGTGCGCCTGGTCGGGCTGAAGAACCTCGGGCGCCTGAGTGCAATCGACCGCAGCCGCGCACCGGCCAGCTACCAGCCGGGCGAGCGGGTCGGTATCTGGACACTGCTGGTCAATACTGACAGCGAGGTGCTGCTGGCTGACTGCGACCGCCATCTGGACGTGCACATCGCGCTGACCCGCCAGCCGGCCGCGAACGGTCAGTGCCAGGTGCTGGTGAGCACTGTGGTGCGCACCCATAATTGGCTGGGGCGCTTGTATATGCTGCCGGTAGCGCCTTTTCATCGTTTGATCGCGCCAATCGCCCTGCGTCGGTTGCGCGCTTGAGCCGTGAGCCCTGTGCCATGCTGTGCAACAGGTACGGCCTGCCGCCAGGCCGTCACAGAGGGTCGATGCAATGAGCCGTTTTCGGCGGGTAACCGCCAACACTCGCGGGCGAGACTTGGCCGTGGGGGATATTCATGGGCACTTCCAGCGTTTGCAGCAATGCCTGGACAGCGTTGGTTTCAACCCCGAGGTAGACCGGTTGTTCAGCGTCGGCGACCTGGTGGACCGTGGGCCGCACAGCCCGCAAGCGTTGCAGTGGCTGGCACAGCCGTGGTTCTACGCGGTACAGGGCAACCACGAATCACTGGCTATCAGCCATGCGCGCGGCGGTCGGCTTGACCCGGCGATGTATCGGGCGGCAGGCGGTGGCTGGTTTCTCGACCTGCCGGCCGAGGAGCAGGAACCGTTCGTGGAGGCATTCCTGAACCTGCCCATTGCCCTTGAGGTAGCCACCGCTGACGGCCCCGTCGGGTTATTGCATGCTGACAGCCCTTTCAGCGATTGGGCGCAGCTGCGTGACAGCCTGCTGCACGACGACGACCCTGCGGCCCGTGAGGTTTGCCAGTGGTCGCGCCGCCGGCTGAAAGAAGGCGACAGCCAACCGGTGGGGGGGTTGCGCGCGCTATTGGTCGGCCACACGGCGGTAGTGCAGATGAAAGTACTGGGCAACGTCTGGCACCTGGACACTGGCGGCTGGAGCAGTGGTTGCTTCAGCCTGCTGGACATTGCCTCACTGGAGCTGCTCAGCCCAGCGCCAGACGTATAAGCATGGCACCTGACAGCACTATCAGCAGCACGCCTGAGGCGCGTTCCAGCCAAGGCAAGGCCTGGGCGAAGCGGTGCAACACTCGCTGATTACCGATAGCCAGCGCCACCAGCAGGTCCCAGGCCAGCACCACGCTGAACATCCAGGTGCCGTACGCCACCTGCAACCAGGTGGCACTCCCGGCCACGAGGCTTGCAAGGCTTGCGTAGAACAGCGCGTTCTTCGGGTTGAGGATGCCCGAGGCCAGTCCCATGCCCAGGCTTGCCAGCCAGCTACTGGGAGCGGCATGGGCGCTGCCCCCGGTGAGGCTGCTGCAGCCGGCGTAGCGCACGAACAACTGGCCGATATATAAAAGGTAGGCGCAACCGGCCAGTTGCAGGACGATGAACAGCGCGCTGCCCTCGCGCAGTGCCGATACGCCGGCGAAAGCCAGGCAAATGAACAGGCCATTGGCCAACGCGACGCCCAGGCACGCCCCGCTGGCTGCGCGCCAACCGGCGTTGGCCGAAGTGCGGGCAATCAGAAAAAAGTCAGGCCCGGGTGACAGCAGGGCCAGGAAGTGGGCGAGGGCGATGAGCAGGAACTGATTCATGGTGCGGGTTCTGGTAGTGGTAGAGGCCGCAGTGTGGGGGGCAGGTCGCGCGAGGTATTGAAGATTATTGCGCGGCGCTTTTCAGTGCCCCGACGCGGTCAGTGTGTGGGCGGCCTTGTGTCGCGATGGGCTGCAAAGCAGCCACTAACAAGCTCAACTTCCCGCCTCTTTACCCCCTCATTTCCCACAATCCTTCAGCATTTTCGGAAATTTCCTTCAACTTGAGGGTTATCTTCATCTGGCAAACTCTGACCTTCGATGCAAGCCCATCCAGGAAGGAAAGGTGGTCACATGAACGACAATATCCACGACCTTGCCATGCACCATGTCCGCGAGCAGGTGCTCGAACGCCTGCTCGAGCATATGACCCAGGCGCAACGCGCGTCTGTGCACCTGCTGATGCAGCGGATGCTGGTGATCGCCGGCGGGCCCGGCAAGATCAGCGAGTTCCGCGCCATGGTGCTGCTAGGCGCCGACCGCCGCAGCGCGCATTTGCTGGCCTGCCTGCGGGCAGCACAATTGAGCCTTGCCAAGCGCTATGGCCGCAGCTTCCTGCTGCGGGTGCTGGTGGCGCGTTTGCCGGGGCTCGACAGCACCACGCTGGCCCTGCACGACCGCTGCTTCGGCGCGCTGTTTCTGGAGGATGACTCGCGCGTAGAGTTGCTGCGTGCCGACGCTGGGCAGATTGGGCCCTACAGCGCCCGTCCGGTAGCCACCACGGAGCAACGTGCTGTCGCCCGCAACGCCTGGTTGCTGTTCGGGCACCTGGGTGTTTGCCGCCCTGAAGCGTTACTGGGGGCACGGGCTTATCTGGAGCTGGCAACAGTACTGGACCAGGCCCTCCACGCCGGCACCGGTGTCGACGCACTGTTTACCGTGCTACCGACGACACAGCGGCACCGCTTCATGGCTTGGGGGCGGCACTGCCTGCGGGCGATTACCGGTGGCGCCGCCGATGCCTTGCCCCATGGTGTAGGGGTGCTGGCAGAAGGCCTGATGCAACTGCACAACCTGCTGGCCTTGCCGCTGCAGCGCGCTGCCCCCATGGCCCTGCGCAAGGACGCCAAGGTACTTCAGGTGATAGCGCTAGAGGGGTTTCTGCAGCAGTTGGAGAATGACGACCTGCTCGACCGCATGCTCGGGCGGGTCAAGGTGCTCCCGTGTGAAGTGCACGGCCCCGCTGGGCTGTTCGACCCCGTGCCGTTGGCACACCTGCGCGGGCTGTACGCACAGTTCATCGAGCAGCGCGGCTATCGCGCTGGCAGTCGTGCGGTGGTCGAGCAGTTTGCCCACTTGCCGGTGCAATGGCCGCAGCCACTGCGCGAGGATGCCCAGGAACGTCTGGCAGACGCGCTCGGCGTAACCATCGAGCAACTGGTTTGTCAGGCGTTCGCGCCGTTTTCCGATCAGGGGCGGCGCCTGGAGCTGTTTCTGGTGCGTTGCCACCCTGGCATGCTGGTGGCATTGCCTGCCCTGCACCGAGCGCTGGAAGGGCGCCGCTGCGCGTCGGCGATCACTGCCTGGCTGATGCAGGTCAGTGGCCTGGAGATGGCTCAGTTGCGTGCGCTCTACGCCGGTGCATTGCGTCCGCAAGTGCGCCGCCTGGTCGCGTTGCTGGCGCGCCGCGACATCGCGCTGCGCGCATTGGCCAAGGCCCGCCCGATAGCGCCGCCGGCGCAGCAACATGTGGGCGCAGGCCAGCGGTGATGACGTTTGATCCCGTCGGCGGCCAACAGATTATGGGGTGATGACTATTAAAATTAATGGCTTAGGGGAGTGCCGGGCTGAACTTGGACTAAGAGCCACAGGCAGTCAGCTTGACTGTGGTTTTTTGATGAATTTACCGCGTATTCACACAGTCTGGACCGTTAGCAGACGTTCAGTGAATGCGCAGCCCTTGCAGTAGGCAATCCGTTCTCTCTACGCGTCGTACGATAGTCACAAACGCCCTGGGCTGTTCGACTTCAGATTCCATTCAGATTCGGCCCCGATAATCCCTCCGTCGAACCAAAACGGGGGGAGTTTCATGACCCAGCCTCACTGGAGCAATCTGCTCCCGCTACCCATTGGCAGCCATGCCGACCATAACGCGAACCTGACGCTCCACGTGGCAGGGGATCCTGCACGCGAAGGCTTGCAGCAGTTCATCCACCAGTGCTTTGCCACTGTGCATCAGGCAGATGTGCAGCATTACTTGCCAGAACTGTTGGCACTACATGATAGCCATGGCCGACTGATCGCGGCCGCTGGCATGCGACCGGCGAGCGATGGCCCTCTGTTCCTGGAGCGATATCTGGATGCGCCTATAGAGGCGGCCATCTCGCAGGTTGCCGGCGCTTCTCTGGACCGGGCATGCATGGTTGAAGTGGGCAACCTGGCGTCACTCAGCGCCGGTAGCGCACGGATAATGATCATTGCCGTGACGTGGTTGTTGGCCATGCGTGGTCTTCAGTGGGTCACATTCACGGGCGCTGCGACGCTGATCAACAGTTTCCAGCGGCTGGGGCTGATGCCCACGGTATTGGCCGCGGCCGACCCGGAACGTCTACAGGGCCAGATGGACCAGTGGGGGCGCTACTACGATCAACGCCCCCAGGTATTCGCAGGCAACATCGGCTTTGGCTTTGATGCTCTGACTCGCGCGGGTGTATTTCAGCGCTTTGGGTTTCCCTGCTTAGCCCAGGAGGCAGGCAATGCGGCATGAACTGAGCGCCTTTAGGGCCTTGCTGCTCCAGCGTGCCGAGCATGAAGCTGATGCTATAGCTGTGCAGGGCCCGGTTCGGCGTTTTACCTACCGGCAATTTCTCGACGAGGTTGAGTGCCGTATCGCCCGTTTGCAAAGTCAGCCACCGGGTGCATTCGTGGTGGTACTGGATAACGGGCCTGAAGTGCTGTTCTGGGACCTGGCGGCACTGTTTGCCGAGCGCCCTTGCGTGATCGTTCCGTCGTTCTTCAGCGCCGCTCAGTTCCGCCACTGCCTGAGGCAGAGTGGTGCCACCATCGTTCTGTGCGAACAACCATGGACGGCCCAGCTTCTAGAGCAGGGCTTTGTCCAGCATGAGCCAGAGGGCTTTTGGACGCGCCCGTACGGCGCCATTGCGATGCCGGCGGGCACGGCGAAGATCACCTACACCTCTGGCAGCACCGGAGCACCCAAAGGCGTGTGCCTGGGGGCTGAGGCCATGCTGCGGGTGGCGCGTGAATTGGAAACGGCCAGCCGGCCAGTCGAGCCTCAGCGTTATCTGGCCGTACTGCCGCTGGGTGTCTTGCTGGAGAACCTGGGGGTGTACGCCGCACTCATGGCGGGCGCCTGCGTCCAGCTCTACCCGCAGCAACAGCTGGGCATGGGCGGGGCAAGCCAGGTGGATTTCAAACGCTTGCTGGGGGCCATCGCGCTCAGTGGCGCGCACAGCCTGATTCTTGTGCCGCAGCTGCTGATGGGGCTGGTCACTGCCATCGAGCGCGGGCTCATCGGTGTTGGCCCGCTGCGCTTCGTGGCGGTGGGCGGCGCGCGCGTATCACCCAGCTTACTGGCCCGGGCCGAGGCGGTGGGCTTGCCGGTGTTCGAGGGTTACGGGCTGTCCGAGTGCGCCTCGGTGGTGGCGCTGAACCGCCCAGGGGCCGTGCGCGCTGGCAGCGTTGGCAAGCCGTTGCCCCATGTGCAGGTGCGCATCGCGGGGGATGGCGAGGTGCTGGTGGCCGGCTCGACCTTGCTGGGCTACCTGGAGGACACGCAGGTCACCGACAAGTGGTGGGCTACGGGTGACCTCGGTCACCTCGACGAAGAGGGCTACCTCTACCTCGACGGGCGCAAGAAGCACCAGTTCATCACCAGTTTCGGGCGTAACGTCAACCCGGAGTGGGTGGAGTCCGAGCTCACCCAGGGCGGCGTGATTGCCCAGGCGTTCGTGCATGGCGAAGGCCTGCCGCGCAACCTGGCACTGCTCTGGCCACTGGACCCCACGGCCAGCGACGAGGCCATCGAGCAGGCCGTACAACACAGCAACGCGCAATTGCCCGATTACGCCCAGGTGCATACCTGGCGCCGTCTTAGCGCTCCATTGAGCGCCCGCGACGAAACACTGACTGCCAACGGCCGCCCGCGACGCGCGGCGATCCTGCAGCGCTATCACGCCCTGTTATCCGACATTTCGCTGTGAGGTTGACCATGTCCTTTTTCGATACCCTGCAAACACAAACTGCTCAGGAACGTCAGGCGCTGTTCGCCGTGCCGGTCATTCGGGACGCGCTGGCCGGCCAGGTCAGCCTTGACAGCTACATCGCCTTTCTGACCCAGGCCTATCACCATGTGCGCCACACCGTCCCATTGATGATGGCTTGTGGCTCGCGCCTGCCTTCGCGCCTGGAGTGGCTGCGCGGCGCGGTATGCGAATACATCGAAGAGGAGTACGGCCACGAGCAGTGGATCCTCAACGACATCAAGGCCTGCGGCGGCAACTGGGAGGCCGTACGTGATGGCCGACCAGCGCAATCGATCGAGCTGATGGTCGCCTACCTCTATGACTTGATCGCCCGCGGCAACCCGGCCGGGCTGTTCGGCATGGTCAATGTGCTTGAAGGCACCAGCATCGCCTTGGCGACCCAGGCTGCGGGCACCATCCAAAGTACGCTTGCCTTGCCTGACAAAGCCTTCAGCTACCTGAGCTCCCATGGTGCGCTCGACCAGGACCACATGGTGACGTACAAGCAACTGATGGATCGCCTTGATGATGAGGATGACCAGCAAGCCGTCATCCACGCTGCCAAGGTCGTCTACCGCTTGTACACCGAGATGTTCCAAACCCTGCCACGCGCCGGGCAGCACGAGGTGCGCCATGCGCTTGCCTGAATCCGTGGTGATTCTCACCGGTGCCAGTGGTGGCATCGGCCTGGAACTGGCCGAACAACTGTGCGCAGCCGGTGCCCGGGTACTGGCGGTCAGTCGGCACATGGGCAAGCTGGCCGGCCTGATGAACCGCTACCCGGACCGGCTGCGTTGGCAGACCGCCGACCTTCGCACTCAGGAAGGGCGCGAGCAGGTTGTCGCTCGGGCCCGTGAAATGGGGGGCGTCAATGTGCTGATCAACGCTGCCGGGGTGAACCGCTTCGCCTTGCTCGACCAACTGGACGAGCACGCACTCGACGAGTTGCTGGACATCAACCTGAAGGCCCCTCTGCAATTGACCCGTGCGTGCCTGCCGTTGCTGCGCGCCCAACCCAAGGCGTTGGTGGTCAACGTCGGCTCCACCTATGGCTCGATCGGCTACCCCGGCTATGCCACCTACTGCGCCAGCAAGTTCGCGTTGCGCGGTTTCTCGGAAGCACTTCGCCGCGAGCTGGCCGACACCACGGTGAATGTGCTCTATGCAGCGCCCCGGGCGACGCGCACGACAATGAACAGCAGCGCTGCAACAGCGCTCAATCAGGCCTTGAAAGTCGGTATGGACGACCCGGCGGATGTTGCCCGTGCAGTGCTCGAGGCGATGCAGTCCGAGCGCAGCGAACTTTATCTGGGCTGGCCGGAGAAGCTCTTCGTGCGCATTAACGGCATGTTGCCGGGTGTGGTCGACCGAGCACTGCGCAAACAATTGCCTGTCATCCGCCGCTACATCGGTAGCCATTCCAAGGAATCGATCAAATGAAGCGACTGCTTATCGCTAGCTTGCTAGTATTTGCCCCCTTTACCTGGGCACTGGACCAGGCAGGTACGCAGCACCTGAGTGATCTGCAACAGCGCTGGGCGCAGATCCAGTACCAGTTACCCAAGGACAAGCGTGCCGACGCATTCGAAAAGCTGGCGAGTGACGCAGCGGATTTCGCGCATCAATACCCAGGCACACCAGAGCCACTGATCTGGGAAGGCATCATCAACAGCAGCTGGGCGGGCGCCACCGGCGGCATCGGAGCACTTAGCAAAGTCAAAGCGGCGAAGGCCAGCCTGGAGCAGGCCATGAAACTGGACCCCAATGCGCTTCAGGGCTCGGCCTATACCAGCTTGGGCACACTATACGACCAGGTGCCCGGCTGGCCGATCGGTTTCGGCGATGCCGATATGGCCGACAAGTTGCTGCGCAAAGCCTTGCAGATCAACCCCAGCGGTATCGACAGCAATTATTTCTGGGCTGATCATTTGTTCCGGCAAAAGCACTACCCTGAAGCAACTGCCGCCCTGCAGAAAGCCTTGCAGGCTCCGCCACGGCCAGGGCGTGAATTGGCCGATCAGGGTCGGCGCGCCGATATCGATGCTTTACTCAAGGCCATCAAGGACAAACAGGACTGAACATGCGTCTGTTGCTGGTTGAGGATGACATCGCACTGGGAGAAGGGATCTGCGACGGCTTGCGCCAGGAGGGCTACACCCTCGACTGGTTGCGTGACGGTGTCAGCGCCTTGCATGCGTTGCAGCACGAAAGCTTCGACCTGGTGATTCTGGATCTGGGGTTGCCCCGTATGGATGGCATTGAACTGCTGCGGCGGGTACGCGCCGGCGGCGACAGCCTGCCAGTGCTGATACTCACCGCACGGGACGCCCTCGACGATCGCATCACCGGCCTGGATGCCGGTGCTGACGATTACCTGGTCAAACCGTTCGACCTCAACGAGTTGAAGGCGCGCCTCAGGGCTTTGCTGCGGCGCAGCGCCGGGCGCGCCAAGGTGTTGATCGAACATGCCGGGGTCAGCCTCGACCCGGCCACCCAGCAGGTTCACTACCACGGCGTTGAAGTGGTGCTAACCCCGAAGGAGTACGTGCTGCTGCACGAGTTGTTGGCGCAACCCGGCAAGGTCTTCACCCGTGAACGCCTGACCCAACTGCTGTATGGCTGGGATGAGGAGCCCGAGAGCAATACGTTGGAGGTGAACATCTACCACCTGCGCAAGAAGCTGTTCACCGGCCTCATTCGCACGGTGCGCGGCATTGGCTACTTGGTCGAGGCCAAAGCATGAGCTCGCTGCGCCAACGCACCCTGTGGCGGGTGATGCTGTTGTTGCTGATCGGCACCGGCTTGCTTGCCTTGTACAACTACCACGACAGCCGCCGCGAAATTAACGAGGTGTATGACGCCCATCTCGCCCAGAACGCCCGCCTGCTGCAGGGTGTCATGAGCATGCCGGTGCAGGATGGTGCGCGTGAGATGCTGTACCAGGCGTTCAACGACGCCTTGGGCAAGGCTGGGCGACACCAAGTGGGCCACCCTTATGAAAGCAAGCTAGCCTTCCAGGTCTGGCAGGACGACGCTGGCCTGCTGGTGCATACACCCAGTGCGCCGACCATCGACCCAACACCGACGGTTCCCGGTTTCTACGACTTTTCCAGTGATGGCGAGCAGTGGCGCGGTTTCGTGCTGCCAGTACCCGAACGGCACTGGGTGATCTGGGTAGGCGAGCGCGACGATGTCCGCTACGACCTGATCGACCGCATCGTGCGCCACACCCTGTTCCCGTTCCTGCTCGGCAGCCTGGCTTTAGCGCTGTTGGTCTGGGCCGCGATTGGCTGGGGGCTGCGGCCCTTGCAGAACATGGCCGATGTCATCCGCGGGCGCCACGCCGACTCGCTCGAACCGTTGCAGCTGGTGCCGCTACCCTCGGAGCTGGAGCCCATGCAAGCGGCCATCAATCGCTTGCTGGCACAGATCGAGGACCTGCTGCGGCGTGAACATCGGTTTATCGCCGATGCCGCCCACGAAATGCGTACACCCCTGGCCGTTTTGCGTCTGCATGCGCAGAACGCGCTGGAAGCCAGCAACGATGCCGAGCGGCAAAAGGCGCTGGGCTTTCTAATGGGCGGGGTCGACCGGCTCACCCGGGTGGTCAATCAGTTACTGACGCTCGCCCGTGTGGAACCAAGGCTGGGGCAGCGCGCGAGTACACAGGTCGACTTGGCCGCAGTAGTCACCGACACCTTGGCTGACCTGACCCCATGGATACTGGACCGAGGCCTGGAGCCTTCACTGGATATCGGTGAAGGCGATCATCTCCTGGCGATCGATGCCGGCGCCCTGGGCATCGCGCTGCAGAACCTTGTGTCCAACGCGGTAGAGCACTCCCCGCCGGCCGGCCGCATCACCGTGTCACTCAGGCGCCAGGGCAATCACTTCAAGCTGGTAGTGGAGGATGAGGGGCCGGGTATCGATGAGGCGAGCCTGTCGCGGGTATTCGAGCGTTTTTACAGCCGTAACAGCCCAAATGGTGCAGGCCTTGGGCTCTCCATCGTAGCGACCATCGTCGAGCGGCTGGGCGGGCAGGTGCGCCTGGACAACCGGGCAAGCGGCGGGCTAACCGCCACTTTGCTTTTTCCAGCGGCCTGAACGCTCCAGCCCAGGCGCTGACGGTCATGCAAACGGCAGCTGACGCTGGCCACTTCAGACTTCCTTAAGCTTAAGCCTGCAACCTGACACTGTCCGGTTGCCGGGAATGGCTCCTCCATCGCGCCTTATGGCAACGGATATCCCTCTAATTGTGCGAGGCCATGGAGATGAAGCGCGGTTCAAGTACTGACCGATATGGTCGCCTGTCCATCATCATGCACTGGAGCATGGTCATCTTGTTCATCGGCATTTATGCCTGCATCGAATTGCGTGGCGCATTGCCGAGAGGCAGCGCATTGAAGAGCCCATTGCTTGGGTTTCATGCGCTGATGGGGATCGCCGTATTTGCATTGGTATGGGTACGCCTGATTGGTCGGCTTAGCCCACGTCCTCCCATTCTGCCCAAGCCACCTGCCTGGCAGACGGCGATGGCCAGCGTCACCCACCTGGCCTTGTATGGTTTGATGATCGTCACGCCACTATTGGCCTGGCTGATGCTGGGCGTTGCGGGTAAACCAGTGCCGTACTGGGGCGTGATTCTGCCTTCGCCGCTGTCTGTCGATCCAGCATTGGCCAGGACGCTGAAGGACTGGCATGAGCTCATTGGCAACGCCGGGTACGCCTTGATCGGGCTTCATGCCTGTGCAGGGCTTGCGCACCATTATTTGATCAAGGACAACACCCTCAAGCGCATGCTGCCAAGTTCAAGCGCAGCGCAATGACAAAGGTGTCGATCAGCGGGACTCACGCCGGGCCTGATCGCGCTGTCATGTGGAGCAAGCTATCCTGCTGCATTTTCCGGCGATATGTCATCGCAGGTTTGAGAGGACGCTTTCGCGATGGCGACTGACAACGGTCGCAGAAGGCCTTTTTCCAGGCCCAGCTAAGCGCTTCTGTGAGTGAGGAAAAACACCATGGCTGATACCAGCCCCACTGTGAGCAGGCAGCCGCCATCGCCAGCGGCTCAGCAGCCGATTGGCATGTTTGAAGCGTTTCTGTTTTGGCTCAAGCTGGGCTTCATCAGCTTTGGCGGGCCCGCCGGGCAGATCTCGATCATGCACCAGGAGCTGGTCGAGCGTCGCCGCTGGATCAGCGAGAAGCGGTTTCTGCACGCACTGAACTACTGCATGTTGTTACCTGGCCCTGAGGCGCAGCAGCTCGCCACCTACATCGGCTGGCTTATGCACCGCGCCTGGGGTGGGGTGATTGCGGGTGCATTGTTCGTGCTGCCTTCGCTGTTCATCCTGATCGGTTTGTCCTGGGCCTACGTCGCCTTTGGCGAGGTACCGGTAGTCGCGGGGATCTTTTATGGCATCAAGCCGGCAGTCACGGCCATTGTCATCCATGCAGCCCACCGAATTGGATCGCGAGCGCTGAAGAATGGCTGGCTGTGGGCCATGGCGGGGGCTTCGTTCGTGGCCATCTTCGCCTTCAATGTGCCATTTTCCGTTATCGTGCTGGTCGCCGCTATCACTGGCTACACAGGCGGTCGCTTCGCCCCAGGCAAATTCGTCATCGGTGGTGGCCATGGGGCTGCGAACAACCGCTTTGGCCCGGCGCTGATCGATGACGACACCCTACCTCCCGAGCATGCCCGCTTCAGCTCGGGGCGTCTGCTGCGCCTGCTGCTGGTCGGTGCCGGGCTGTGGGTACTGCCTATGGGGCTGCTGACCTTGGCGTTTGGCTGGAGTGGCAGCTTGACGCAAATGGGCTGGTTCTTCACCAAAGCTGCACTGATGACGTTCGGTGGCGCATATGCGGTGTTGCCTTATGTCTACCAAGGGGCTGTCGGGCACTATGGGTGGCTGTCACCCACCCAGATGATCGACGGCCTCGCCCTAGGGGAAACCACACCAGGGCCATTGATCATGGTGGTTGCCTTCGTTGGCTTTGTCGGTGGCTACCTCCATCCGATGTTCGGTGCTGAACACCCACTCCTTGCCGGCGCAGTCGCAGCGAGTCTCGTCACTTGGTTCACCTTTCTGCCGTCGTTCATCTTCATCCTTGCTGGCGGCCCACTCGTGGAGTCGACCCACAACGAGATGAAATTCACCGCCCCGCTTACAGGCATCACCGCCGCGGTGGTGGGGGTGATCCTGAACCTCGCCATGTTCTTCGGTTACCACGTGCTTTGGCCAAAAGGCTTCGATGGGGCATTTGACTGGCCTGCTTCAGTGATCACGGTTACCGCTGCGTTTGCGTTGTTTCGCTTCAAGCGAGGTGTGATCCAGGTGCTGTTCGCCTGCGCACTGGCCGGCCTTGCAGTTCACATGATGGGTATATGAAACCAGAGACTGCGCCAGAATTTCGCGTTTCTGCGCGAATTCTGGGTAACCTGCCTAGCCGAACTTTGACAGATTTCACGTACGCTCGGGTTCTTACCTCTGCTGATCAGGCTCGTTCCTGTTAAGGGCCCGTTCATCCGATGTGATCCGTGGCCCTTGTCCTGGGCGGGGATCTGTATGTATAAACAGTACCCGTTTCCTTGCCCGACTTTGCCCTGTGATCGCCCATTCCGTCGACGACCCGCTGTATTACCTGCACAACTTCCGCCAGGTGCTGGGCTGGGTCGAGCAACGCTATGCCGACCTGCTCGATGCCACGGAGCAGGCGTTCATGCATACCTTCGCCACGCTGCCGGCACCTTCGCAGGCCTTGCTGGTGCGCATGGTCATGCGCAAGGGCGAGCTGTTTCGCAGCGACAAGCTCGATTACGCCGAGATCGGCGATGTGCATGTAGCGCTGGCACCGTTGTTGGCACTGGGGTGGGTCGACGCACAGGCGCCGCTGTCGGTCGAGCAACTGTGGGCGCTGCTGCGCAAGGATGAGGTGGTCAGCTGCTTTGCCGGTCAATTGCAGCGGCCCAGGGCCGGCAAGGCCGAGCTGCTTGATCAGTTGCAGGCCCTGGCGCTTGCTCCTCGCCCTTTGGCAGAGTGGTTTCCAGGCTTCAAGGTGCAGATTGTGCAATGGCGCTTGCAGCCCCTGTGTGATCGGCTACGGCTACTGTTTTTCGGCAACCTGTATCAGGACTGGCACGAGTTCGTGCTGGCCGACCTGGGTGTCTGGCGCTACGAGCAGGTGGCCTTCAGTGATAGCTCACGGGCGTTGCGTGCTCGCGCCGAGGTGGACCTTGCCATGGCCCTGCACCAGTGCGCCGAGCGCCTGGAGCAGGGCGAGCCACCCGCGACGTTGCTGGCCTTGCTGGAGGGCCTGGACAGCCAAAACCCATGGCTGGCCCGGCGCCGCTCACGGGTGCTGTTTGCCCTCGGCCAGCATTGCGAACGGCGGGCCGACTGGGCGTTGGCACTGAGCATCTACAGCGCATGCGACCACCCTGAGGCGCGTATCCGCCAGGTGCGGGTATTCGAACGCAGTGAGCAGTGGCCCCAAGCCCATGCCCTGGCGCAAAGCATGGCTGGCGCGCCGGCCAACCCCTTGGAACGCCAGGCATTGGAGCGCATGCTGCCGCGCCTGGCGCGCAAACTCGGCGGGCCGCCACGGCCCCGCCGGCGTAACGCAGCGGTCGAGGTGATCGAGTTGCAGTTACCGGCCGCGCTGGCTGCGCTTGGCGTAGAGGAGGCGGTGCGCGTGCACCTGCAAGGGCAGGGCTGCGCCGCACATTATGTTGAAAACACGCTGTTCAACAGCCTGTTTGGGCTGCTGTGCTGGGAGGCGATCTTCGCGCCACTGCCTGGCGCATTCTTCCACCCGTTCCAGGCCGGCCCTCAGGACCTCTACGACGCCGACTTCCAGCAGCGCCGTGCCGATTTGTTCGCACAGTGTTTCGCGCGCCTGGACGACGGCAGCTACCGCGACGCCATCCGCGCCTGCCGGAGCGCCAAGCAGGGCCTGCAATCGCCCTTCGTGTTCTGGCAAATGCTCGAAGACCAGTTGCTCGACCACGCCCTGGATTGCCTGCCGGCGGCGCACCTTAAAGCCTGTTTCGAACGGCTGCTGCAGGATATACGCAACAACCGCGCTGGCATGCCCGACCTGATTCAATTCTGGCCGGGTGAAGGCCGCTACCGCATGGTCGAGGTCAAAGGGCCTGGCGACCGCCTGCAGGACAACCAACTGCGCTGGCTGGAGTTCTACCAGCAGCATGGGTTGCCCGTGGCGGTTTGCCATGTGCGCTGGCAGGCGGCGGCTTGAGCTATACCGTTGCGGTGCGCGCCCTGTGCGAGTTCAGCGCCAAGGTCGGCGACCTCGACCTGCGCTTTACCCCGTCGCCCACCGCACAGGAAGGCATCGCCGGCCATCGCCGGGTGGTGGCGCGACGTGCCGCCGGCTACGAGGCCGAAGTCGCGCTGGAGGGGTACTATCAAAGCCTGCGGGTGCGCGGCCGGGCCGACGGCTACGATCCAGCCTGCAACCGCCTCGAAGAGATAAAGACCCACCGTGGCGACCTCGCCCGCCAACCTGCCAACCATCGCCAGCTGCATTGGGCTCAAGCCAAGGTCTATGCCTGGCTGCTGTGCCAAACCCGCCAGCTTGAGCACATCGAGGTGGCGCTGGTGTACCTGGATGTCGACAGTGATGCGCAGACGGTGATCAGCGAGCGCCATAGCGCCGCTGAGCTGCAGCTGTTTTTCGAACTGCAGTGCGAGCGCTTTCTGGCCTGGGCCCAGGCACAGGAACAGCGCTTGGCCGAGCGCAATCTCGGCCTGCAAGCACTGCGCTTCCCATACCCCGAGTTCCGCCAAGGCCAACGGCAATTGGCCGAAACCCTCTACAAGGCGGTAAGCACTGGGCGCTGCCTGATGGCCCAGGCCAGTACCGGCATTGGCAAGACCCTCGGCACCTTGTTCCCGCTGCTCAAGGCGATGGTGCCGCAACAGCTAGACAAACTGTATTTTCTGACTGCTAAAACCCCAGGCCGCGCGCTTGCGCTGGATTCCTTGCGCAAGCTGACTGGCGCCTGCCCGCAACCTGCGCTGCGCACCCTTGAGCTGATCGCCCGCGACAAAGCCTGCGAGCACCCTGAAAACGCCTGCCATGGCGAATCCTGCCCGCTGGCCAAAGGCTTCTACGACCGCTTGCCCGCAGCCCGCGAGGCCGCCGCCCAGGTGCTGGTGCTGGACCGCGCAGCGCTACGCGAAGTCGCGTTGGCGCACCAGGTGTGCCCGTATTACCTGGGGCAGGAGATGGCGCGCTGGGTTGACCTGCTGGTGGCCGACTACAACTACTACTTCGATACCCATGCATTACTGTTTGGCCTGGCCCAGGTAAACCAGTGGCGCACAGCGGTACTGGTGGACGAGGCGCACAACCTGGTCGAACGCGGCCGGCAGATGTACAGCGCAAACTTTGATCAAGCCCAACTGTTGGCCCTGCGCCAAAGCAAGCCTGCCGGGCTTGGCAGCGCACTGGACCGTATAAATCGCCAGTGGAACGCCCTGTACAAAGCGCAAGTGGCGCCGTATCAAGCCTGCGAGCAACTGCCAGAGGCCTTTCTACGGGCGCTGCAGCAATGCATCGGGCTGATTCAGGAACGCATGAACCAGGCACCGGCTGAGGTCGAGCCCAAGGTACTGGAGTTCTTCTTCCAGGCCTTGCAGTTCAGCCGCGTGGCGGAACTGTTCGACGAACATTTCATCTTCGATATCAGCCAGCGCAGTGCCAGCCGTGGCCGGCGCCTGGCCACCTTGTGCCTGCGCAACGTGGTGCCGGCGCGCTTGCTGGCCCCGCGCATGGCGGCGGCGCGCAGTGTCACGCTGTTTTCGGCAACCCTGAACCCACGCCATTTCTACAGCGACTTGCTAGGCATGCCCGCTGACACTGCCTGGCTGGAGGTAGCAGCACCGTTTCGCGCTGAGCAGTTGCAGGTGCGCATCGTCAGCGAGGTTTCCACCCGCTACCAGCAGCGCCAGGCCTCGTTGTTGCCAATCGTCCAGCTGATCGCCCGTCAATATCAGCAGCAGCCCGGCAACTACCTGGCGTTTTTCAGCAGCTTCGAATACCTGGAGCAGGTGGCGCAGCTGTTGGCCGAACACCACCCGCAGTTGCCGCAGTGGCGCCAGGAGCGGGGCATGGATGAGGCCAGCCGCGAGGCGTTTCTCGCACGCTTCGCCCCCGACGGCTGCGGCGTAGGTTTCGCCGTGCTTGGCGGTGCCTTTGGGGAGGGGGTGGACTTGCCTGGCACGCGGCTGATTGGCGCCTTTGTCGCAACCCTCGGTCTGCCGCAGGTCAACCCGGTCAACGAACAGTTCAAGCAGCGCCTGGGCCGCCAGTTCGGTGCCGGTTTCGACTACGCGTACCTGTACCCTGGCGTGCGCAAAGTGATCCAGGCTGCGGGCCGGGTAATCCGTGGCGACGATGACCGTGGTGTGTTGCTGCTGATCGATGAGCGCTTTGCCGAGCCGCGGGTGCGGCAGATGTTCCCAAGCTGGTGGCAATGCGCCTGAACACAGCCATCGCATGGCATTGAAACTCCCAGTACACTGCGTGTTCCAACCCCAACATTCGTTGATTTCGAGGTTCTGCATGACGCTCAGTCCTTTGGCAGGCAAGCCGGCTCCGGCCAGTGTGCTGGTCGATCTTCCCCGCCTGTTGACCGCCTACTACACCGGCCGCCCTGACGCGGGCGTGGCGAGCCAGCGCGTGGCGTTCGGCACCTCCGGCCACCGGGGCACCTCGTTCGAGCTGAGCTTCAACGAAGACCATGTATTGGCGATCACCCAGGCCATTTGCCTGTACCGCCAGCAGAGCGGCATCGACGGCCCGCTGTTCATCGGCGCCGACACCCACGCGTTGTCGGCCCCAGCCGCTGCCAGCGCGCTGGAAGTGCTTGCCGCCAACGGCGTGCAGGTAAAGCTGAGCAAGGATGACGAGTACACCCCAACACCAGCGGTCTCCCACGCCATCCTTTGCTATAACCGTGGCCGCAGCAGTGGGTTGGCCGATGGCATCGTCATCACTCCCTCGCACAACCCGCCGCAAAGCGGTGGCTTCAAGTACAACCCGCCCAATGGCGGCCCAGCCGACAGCGACGTGACCAAATGGGTCGAGGCCAAGGCCAACGAACTGCTGGCCGCAGGCCTTGCCGGGGTCAAGCGCATCGGCTACCAGCAGGCGCTCGATGCCCCCACCACGCAACGCCATGACTACGTCAGCAACTACGTTGACGACCTGGAAAATGTCATTGATTTTGATGTGATTCGTAGCGCCAACCTGCGCCTGGGCGTTGACCCTTTGGGGGGCGCTGGCGTGCGCTACTGGGCGGCCATCGCCGAGCGCTACCAGTTGGATCTGGAAGTGGTCAACAGCGAAGTAGACCCGACTTTCCGCTTCATGTGCGTCGACTGGGACGGCCAGATTCGCATGGACCCGTCCTCGCCTTACGCCATGCAAGGCTTGATCGGCCTGCGCGAGCGCTTCGATGTGGCCTTCGCCTGCGACCCTGACCATGACCGCCACGGCATCGTGACCGCGGACGGCCTGCTGGCCCCGAACAACTACCTGGCGGTGGCTATCGATTACCTGTATCGCAATCGTCCGCAATGGCGCGCGGACGCTGCGGTTGGCAAAACCGTGGTATCCAGCGGCCTGATTGACCGAGTTACTGCTGCGCTGGGGCGTGAGCTGTATGAAGTGCCGGTCGGCTTCAAGTTTTTCGCCCAGGGTCTGTTCGAGGGCTCGCTTGGCTTTGGTGGCGAGGAAAGCGCCGGTGCGTCGTTCCTGCGTAAGGACGGCTCGGTGTGGGCCACTGACAAGGACGGGCTGATCCCGGCGCTGCTGGCGGCAGAAATGACCGCACGCACTGGCCGTACCCCGAGCCAGATCTACGCCGAACTGACTGCCAAGCTTGGCAAACCCTACGCCACTCGCGTCGAGGCCAAGGCCGATGCGCGGCAGAAAGCGCTGCTGAGCAAGCTTGCACCGGAACAGGTGAAGTCCACCGAGCTTGCCGGTGAGCCGATCGAGCAGATCCTCAGCCACGCGCCAGGCAACAACCAGGCAATTGGTGGCTTGAAAGTGATGACCGCCAACGGCTGGTTCGCCGCGCGCCCATCGGGTACCGAGGACATCTACAAGATCTACGCCGAAAGCTTCATCGACGAAGCGCATTTGGCGCGGTTGGTCCAGGAAGCACAAGTGCTGGTGGACGCGGCCATCGCCTGAGCTGCAGCCTGAGCTATCGCGGGGCAAGCGCGCTCCTGCCTGAAAAGGTGGGGGCGGCTTGCCCCGCAGCGTTTCTGGTTGTTCCAGCAGTAGAACGATGAGTGCCATTCTGGCCATCTACCGCGACATTGGCATCATCGGTAAGGTGATGGCCAGCCAAGAGGAGCCAGTCCATGAAAACCATCCAAGGTATCTATCAGAACCCCAACGCCCACTGGGTCGGTGACGGTTTCCCGGTACGCAGCCTGTTCACCTACGACAACCTCGCTCGGCACATCAGTCCGTTTCTGCTGCTCGATTACGCCGGGCCCCATCACTTCACACCCACCACACAGCGCCGTGGCGTCGGCCAGCATCCGCACCGTGGTTTCGAGACGGTGACCATCGTCTATCAAGGCGAGCTTGAGCACCGCGACTCGACCGGGGCAGGCGGGCTGATCGGCCCTGGCGATGTGCAGTGGATGACCGCAGCGGGCGGCATCATCCACGAGGAGTTCCACTCGCCAGCCTTCGCCAGCAGTGGCGGGCCGATGGAGATGGTGCAGTTGTGGGTCAACCTGCCGGCCAAGGACAAACGCGCTGCTGCGGGCTATCAAACCTTGCTGGCCGCCGACATTCCCCACGTCGAGCTTGAAAATCAAGCGGGCAGCGTGCGCGTGATCGCCGGGCGCTATCAGGGCCACCAGGGGCCTGCGCAGACCTTCACCGAAATGGATGTCTGGGACTTGCGGCTCAACGCCGGGGCCTCGCTGCAACTGCCGCTGGTTGCCGGGCGCAATGCGGCGCTTGTGGTGATGCGTGGCGAGCTACGGGTCAATGGCGAGCGCGACGCAGGGCCTGCGAGCCTGGTGCTGCTGGAGCGTGATGGCGACCAGGTGCATATCGAGGCGCTTGAGGACACCAGCGTGCTGTTGCTCAGTGGTGAACCGATCGATGAACCCATCGTCGGGTATGGGCCGTTCGTGATGAACAGCCAGGCAGAGATTGCTGAATCATTCGATGATTTCCATGCCGGGCGTTTTGGGCAAATGGGCGGCAGTGAGCGTGGGGCGGCGCACTGATCCAGTCTAGTCGAGCGCTTTGGGCGGCCCTGTCGCCCAGCTGGACGCGGGAGGTGGCGGCCTACACCGGACCCTGTGGGAGATTCTATGTTTTTTGTACAACCCTGTTCTCGCCACAACTCTCTATCATTTCCCGCAGGATTGGGTCCAGCCAGCAATGTTGCGGTTGAGCAAGGCCTGCTCCTAAGCTCGGAATGACCTGCCGCACAACCGCCTGTCGGGCCCCCCGTGCATCTGATCGAACAGTCGACTCCACGCTGGGTTCTTCCACTAAGGTGCTAGAGGATCTTGTGCATCATCGACGCCTCGGGCAAAGGAGCGCCCGCCGAGGCTGGTTTTTTACACACAACAACGGGCCATCCATGACCAGAGAGGGTCGTACCATGTCGTTGATCGGAGTTTCGATGCTTGAAATGCGCCAGATGATCGAGCAGGCCTGCCTGCCGGATCGCTGCGAGGTCAGTTGCACCGATGGGCAACACCTGACCATTCGCCTGGGCCAAGGGCAATCGTTGGCAGAGTGTCTCACCATCACCGGTATCTCGGTGGCCAAACTCAACAGTTGCCGCGATATCGTCAGCCTGGTTGCCAGGCTCAAGAGCCAGCGCGAACGCCTCGCGCAGCCGTTCAAGGCCATTGCCTAAGCTTAAGCTACGCATGCCAGGGCACCAGCTGCCCGGGCATGCGTAGGGCAACTTATTGCAACTCTACCAATAGGTTAATCCCGCCATCTCCGCATTTGCCCCGGTCACGTACCACCCCGTGATAGCTCCTTCCATCCCAGATAAACGCCACGCTGTGGGCGCGGTCGACTTTGTCTGGCAGCGGCGGGCAGATATGTACCTGCAGGGCAGGGCGGCCTTGCAGATTGAGCGCGGCAAGCTGAGCCTGGCATTCGACGCTCAGCGCCACAGGGCCAAACAGGGTGTCGCGAACATAGTCCAGTTGCAGGCGGGCGTTGGGAGCGCGGCAAGGCATCTTCATAGCGGGCGTGGGCTCCTGGTGGGGGTTTGCAGACGTGCATCAAGGGTTTGAAACGTGCGCGGCGCCAAGCGTTCAATTTGATTCCATGAAATCTGGGTATCGTGTCAGTCAGCTGTACGTACGCAATACCGAGCAACTGTACCGGTGAGTTGATGTTGCGCTCCGTTACTGTGGGGCTACAACTTAGAATCATCTGGATACATCGCCATGCTTGCCTCCTTCGATCTGCTCAGCGCGTTCGTGCTGTTCGCCTTTGTTTCATCCATCACCCCAGGCCCCAATAACACCATGCTGCTGGCATCGGGTGTGAACTTCGGCGTGCGTCGCAGCGTGCCCCACGCGTTGGGCATCAGTGTGGGCTTTGGCGTGATGGTGTTGGCAGTCGGGCTTGGGCTGGGCGAGGTGTTCAAGATGTGGCCACCGCTGTACACCGTGCTGCGTTATGGCGGTGCGGCGTATCTGCTGTACCTGGCCTGGAAGATCGCAACCTCCGGGCCGATGTCCAGCGATACCACAGGCAAGCGCAAGCCACTGGGTTTCTGGGGCGCTGCGGCATTCCAGTGGGTGAACCCCAAGGCGTGGGTCATGGCAGTGGGCGCCATCACGACCTACACGCCGGCCCAGGGCTATGTGGTGAACGTGATTGTCATTGCGGCGCTGTTCACCTTGGTCAACCTGCCCAGTGTCGGCATCTGGGTGATGTTTGGCAGCGCATTGCGCAACCTTTTGCGCAAGCCGCGGGCGGTGCTGCTGTTCAATGTCGCAATGGCCTTGCTGCTGGTGATTTCACTGTACCCCCTGCTGTTTGTAGAATCGTCGTTTTCCTAGACGCGACGAGAGCAACAGATGGAGTTGATTCCCTGGTCCCATGACTGCGCCGAAGGCTTTACCTTGCGTGGCTGGCGCACGGCGGCCAGCGGCCGGCCGCTGCTGCATTTCCTGCACGGCAATGGCTTTTGCAGTTTGGCCTATCAACCCTTGCTACTGCGCCTGAGCGAGCACTTCGACCTTTGGTTGAGCGACGTTCAGGGCCACGGCGACAGTGATCACGGCGGGGAATTCTGCGGTTGGAACCGTACCGCCGAACTTGCCCTGGAGGCATTTGCCTCCGGGCGTGGCGAATACGGCGACGCGCCCTGTGTTGCCGTAGGCCACAGCTTTGGCGGGGTGATCACCGGCCTGATGCTGGCCCGCGAGCTACAGCTGTTCCAGCGCGCGGTGCTGCTGGACCCGGTGCTGTTCAGCCGGGGCATGCTCGGCTTGCTGGGGGCGGCGGCGATGGTTGGGCTGCAACGTCGCCACGCGCTTGCGCGCAAAGCTGCAACCCGGCGCAGTCACTGGCCCGACCGCATGGCGGCGCTTGCTTCGTTGCAGGGGCGAGGCATTTTCAAGGGCTGGGCCGATACCGCGCTGCATGCCTACGTCGAGCACGCCATTGGTGATTGCGGGGAGGGCGTGGTGCTCAAGTGCCGGCCTAGCCGCGAAGTGGATATCTTCAGCTCTTTCCCCACAAGGCTCTGGCAACACTTGGGGCAGATCACTACGCCGACGCTGCTGCTGTATGGCGAACGCACCTACCCGTATGTGGTCCACTCGGCCAAACGGCTGGCTGCCCTGAACCCGCACGTGAGCGCGCAGCAGGTGCCCGGCGGGCATTGCTTCATGCAGGAAGACCCGGCAGCGGCGGCAACAGAGGTGCTGAGCTTTTTGCAAAGCTGAAACCTCACTGTCCATTTTGCGACGAGCCTGTACCGATTCGCGTGCGAACGACACGTGGAGATTCCTTAATCTGGCGCTCCCCCAAATGGATGGAGTGCATCATGAACCAGGCGGTCAGCCCTGACCCTCAGCTCGACTCAAGCGCACTGCGCGCGCGCCGGCGCCAGCGTGTGTTGCGCCTAGGGCTGGCCGGCTCGCTGAGTGTGGTGCTGGCAGCCTATGGCATCTACTGGTGGCAGGCTGGGCGGTTTCTGGAGCAAACCGACGACGCCTACGTACGCGCCGATTGGGCGCCGATCAGCGCACGGGTCAGTGGTTATGTGGCTGAGGTGACGGTCGCCGACAACGCTACGGTCAAGGCTGGCGATCTGCTGGTTCGGCTCGATGCCCGTGACTTTCACGACCATCTGCGCAAGGCGCAGGCGCGCCTCGCCGTCAGTGAGGCCGCGCTGCAGGTGCAGCGCCTGCGTTTGCGCACCTTCGTTGCCGAGCAGAACGAGCAGGTGCAGGCCATTGCCCGTGCCGATGCCGAGCGCGGCGGCAGCCGTGGTGAAGCGCAGCGTGCCGAAGCCGATTGGCAGCGCTACCAGCGCCTGGCGCAGTGGCAGGCTACCAGCCTGCAACGCATGGAGCAGGCCCGGGCCACGCGCATTCAGGCCAATGCCTTGCAGCGCGCCGCCGATGCCGAGCTTGCCCGCCAGCATGCACACAAAGAGGTGCTGGCCCAGCGTGGCCGGCAACTTGAGGCTGAGCTTGCCCAGCGCCAGGCCGACCTCGACCAGGCCCGCGCTGAAGTGGCCCTGGCCAGCAGTGCCTTGGCTGATACCGAAATCCGCGCGCCGTTCGATGGCGTGGTGGGCCAGCGCAAGGTCCGCCAACAGCAATATGTAACGCCTGGCTTGCCATTGCTAGCCGTGGTGCCGGTGGCGCAGGCCTATGTGGTGGCCAACTTCAAGGAAACCCAGCTGGCCCAGTTGCAGCCAGGCCAACCCGTGCGCCTGGAAGTCGACACCTTCGGCGAGCATTGGCAGGGTACCGTCGACAGTGTTTCGCCGGGCTCGGGCGCGGTATTTGCGCTGCTGCCACCGGACAATGCCACGGGCAACTTCACCAAGATCGTCCAGCGCTTCCCTGTGCGGATTCGTTTGCAGCCAAACGCCGTGGGCGCGCCGCGCCTGCTGCCGGGCATGTCGGTGATTGCCACGGTCGATACCCGGCATGAGCGCTGAAGAGAAGGTTTCACCCCGTGCCTGGGTGGCCGTGATTGGCGGGTTGTTTGGCTGTTTCATGGCTGGCATGAACGTGCATGTCACCAGCGCCGCCTTGCCCGAGATCGAGGGGGCGCTGGGGGCAAGCTTCGAGGAGGGCTCGTGGATTTCCACCGCGTACCTGGTGGCCGAGATCAGCATGATCCCACTGACGGCCTGGCTGGTGCAGGTGTTTTCCCTGCGACGGGTAATGCTGGTGGGCTCGGCGGTGTTTCTGCTCAGCTCGGTCAGTTGCGCCTTGGCGCCGAGCCTGTCGGTGATGATAGCCTTGCGCGTTATTCAAGGTGCAGCAGGTGCCGTACTGATCCCGCTTTCCATGCAGTTGATCATTACCGAACTGCCGGCCAGCCGGATCGCGTTGGGGATGGCCCTGTTCAGCCTGTCCAACAGCGTGGCGCAGGCAGCAGGGCCGTCGATTGGCGGCTGGTTGACCGACATGTATTCGTGGCGCTGGATCTTCCTGTTACAACTGCCACCGGGGCTGGCGTTGCTGGCGGCGGTGGCGTGGTCGATCAAGGGCCAGGCGGGCGACCGCAGCGCCTTGCGCCGTGCCGACTGGCTAGGCATCGCAGCCATGGCGCTGGGGTTGGGCGCGCTGCAGATCGTGCTGGAGGAGGGTGGGCGCAAGGACTGGTTCGACTCGGGGTTCATCGTGTCGGCAAGCCTGCTGGCAGCCGTTGCCTTGGCGCTGTTCATCCACCGCCAGCTTTGGGGCGCTCGGCCTTTCATCAACCTGCGCCTGCTCGGCAGCTACAACTTCGGCGTGGCCAGCCTGGCGATGGCGATATTCGGTGCGGCGACCTTCGGGCTGGTGTTTCTGGTGCCCAACTATCTGGCCCAGGTGCAGGGCTATAATGCCAGCGAAATTGGCAAGAGCCTGATCGCCTATGGCCTGGTGCAGTTGCTGCTGGCACCGCTGTTGCCGCGCCTGATGCGCTGGCTGAACGCCAAGGTGCTGGTGGCCAGCGGCTTTGCCATCATGGCGTTGGGGTGTTGGCTGGGTGCGCAGTTGACGGCGGATGCGGGCAGCAATGTGATCATCCCGTCCACAGTCGTGCGGGGCATTGGCCAGCCGTTGATCATGGTGGCGCTGTCGGTGCTGGCGGTGAAGGGGCTGGACAAGGCCCAGGCAGGGTCGGCCTCGGCGCTGATCTCAATGCTGCGCAACCTGGGTGGTGCGCTGGGGACGGCGCTGTTGACCCAGTTGGTGTCGCTGCGTGAGCGCTTTCATTCGGTGCGCGTGGGCGAAGGGCTGACGATATTCGACGGCGCGCTGCAGCAGCGGTTACCGGGCGGTATGGTTGACCCGCAGTCGCCGGAGGTTATGCAAACCTTGGCGCTGATCGACCGAAGTGTGCGTGAGCAGGCATATTTGATGGCCTATTCGGATGCTTTTTACCTGTCATGCCTGGCGCTGTTGGGGTGTGCAATGGCAGCGTTGCTGCTGCGCAGCAGGTAATTTTGTGCAAACCTGTTCCGGCCTCATCGCAAGCTATCGCCAGCTCCCACAGGGACCGCGCTCCACGGCAATGTTGAGGTTTGGCTCAGATTCCTGTGGGAGATCACCCAGCCCTTCCGGGCTGCGCTGCCGCGCCGAGAACTGGGCAACGTGGGAGCGGGCTTGCCCCGCGATGCGATGTTGGCAGTGCTATCGCTATCGCGGGGCAAGCCCGCTCCCACGTTTCGTTGTAAATCAGTTAGTTAGCGTTTGCTCTATGAGAGCTGGCGACAGCCTGCGATGAGGCCAGCACAGGTTTGCAGCGGCCACAAAAAATTGTGGTACCCCATCATTCAACAGGCAGCCACCGCCCATGACCCGCCCACCCATCCTGCCGCTCGCCGAGAACTACGCCCATGGCGAGCACATCGCCGCGCATTGCCATGACCGGGCGCAGCTCATCCATGCCATCAGCGGTGTAATCACGGTCAATACCTTGGAAGGCAGCTGGGTGGTGCCGCCCGGGCGGGGAGTGTGGGTGCCCACCGGCAGCCAGCACGAACTGCGCATGTCTGGCATGGTGCGCATGCGCACGCTGTTCATCGACCCTGGCGTGCGCGCGGGCTTGCCGCAGCAGTGCCAGGTAGTTGAAATCTCACCGCTGCTGCGCGAATTGATCATCTGTGCCATGGATATCAGCCCCGGCTACGCCGCCGATGGCCGCGAGGCACGGGTGATGGCGCTGATCCTTGATGAGATTCGCGTGCTGCCGGTGCTCGCACTGCATGTCCCCAGCCCGCGCTCCGCGCTATTGCAAGAGCTGTGCGAAGCCTTGCGCCTGGCCTCTGGCGAGCCTTGGACGCTAACGCGGGCTGCGCAGTTTTGCGGGCTCAATGCGCGCACGCTGACCCGTGCGTTCCAGCGCGAGACGGGCCTGAGCCTGGTGCAGTGGCTGCGCAGAATGCGTTTGCTCGCAGGGCTCGATGCCCTCGCGACGGGGCGGTCGGTGCTGGAAGTGGCGCTGGATCAGGGTTACGAAAGCCCCAGCGCGTTCAGTGCGATGTTCCGGCGCACGCTGGGGGTGTCGCCGTCGGTGTACTTCGGCCGCAACGCGGACCCTGCGCTTTAGCCTCACACCTCGACCAGCCCCAGCGGGTGCAACGCCCTGAACACCTGCGCCTCTTCCACCAGCCAGTCATGCACCGCCCGCGCGCCCGGTTGGGTCAGCCCGCCGGGTGGATACAGCAGCACATAACGCTTGTGGTTGGCGATCGGCACCCCAAACGGCACGATCAGCGCGCCGCGCTCCAGCTCATCGTTAAGCAGTGTGCGCCGGGCGATGGCCACGCCCACGCCGGCAATCGCCGCCTCGATGCTCAGGTGGTTGCGGTTGAACGTGTGGCCGCGGCGTACGTCCAGCCCTTCAGCGCCGATCCCCGCCAGATAGAACTCCCATTCGGCATACTCGGAACTGCCGCGCCAGGCGGTGATGTCGTGCAGCAGTGGGTAGTGGGCAAGGTCAGCCGGGCCGTGCAGGGGCGGGCGGCCACGCAGCAGCGCCGGTGAGCACACCGGAAAGATCTGCTCGTCCAGCAACGGCGTGGACAGCATGCCGGGGTAGCTGCCGTCGTTAAGGTCGATGGCCAGGTCGAAGTCTTCAGGGTGCAGGGCCTGGTTGCTGTCTTCGGCCACCAGGCGCAGTTCGATGTCGGGGTAGCGCTGCTGGAAACGCGGCAGCCGTGGTGTCAGCCACTTGGCCAGAAACGACGGGATCGAGCGCAGGCGCAGGGTGCCGCGAATTTCGCCGGCATCCAGGCGCAGCAACTCGGCTTCGATACTGCCGTAGGCCTCGGCTACGGTTTGCGCCAGGCGCTGGCCTTCCGCCGAAAGCTCGACACCCCGGGCCCGACGCAGGAACAGGCGAAACCCCAGGCGCTCCTCAAGCTGGCGCATCTGCTGGCTGACCGCGCCTGGCGTGATGTGCAGCTCTTCGGCGCAGCGGGTAAACGACAGGTGCCGAGCTGCGCATGAAAACACATGCAGCCAGACGTACACCTGGCCGTTGAGTGGGCCCTTCATCGTTTAGTCCTGCTAAAGGCTTGTGTAGGAAGTTTCGTTGGTCACCGAGTGGTAACCGCGTCAGTATCTCCTAAATTGGCAATACCGCTCAAATTTTCTACAGCGCCGTGAGCACCGCGTTTTCGTAGCTTCGGCAAGGCATTAGCATGGCTATCAGTGTTTTCGACCTTTTCAAAATCGGCATCGGCCCGTCCAGCTCCCATACCGTCGGCCCAATGCGTGCGGCCGCGACCTTTGCCCAGGCGCTGCGCGAGCGCGGCTTGCTGGCCCAGGTCACGCGGGTCGAGGTGCGCCTCTATGGCTCGCTGTCGGCCACAGGCGTCGGCCATGCCACCGACCGCGCCTGCCTGTTGGGGCTGATGGGCCAATGGCCAGACCGTATTGACCCACACAGCATCGAGCCGCGTATCGACCAACTGATGCAGGAGCAGTGCCTGATGCTCGATGGCAGCCATTCGGTGGCCTTCCAGTACAACCGCGACATGCGCCTGCTCGATGAAAGCCTGCCGTACCACCCCAATGCCATGACGCTTGAGGCCTTTGACGGCGAGCACAGCCTGTTCAGCCAGACCTATTACTCGGTCGGCGGTGGTTTTATTGTCGAGCAAAGTGAGATCGACGCGCCCTCTGCCAGTGCCAACGATGTTGCATTGCCCTTTGAGTTCTCCAGCGGCGCTGAACTGCTGGCCCTGTGCAAGCAGCATGGCCTGAGCGTCAGCCAATTGATGATGGCCAACGAATGCGCCTGGCGCCCAGAAGCCGAGGTGCGCGAAGGGCTGTTGAAAATATGGGCGGTGATGGGCGAATGCGTCGAAAACGGCCTGCAAAACGAAGGCATTCTGCCGGGTGGCCTTAAGGTCAAGCGCCGTGCCGCACGCCTGCACCGCAGCTTGCAGGAGCTGGGCAAACCCAACGTGATCGGCTCGACGCTGAGCGCCATGGAATGGGTCAACCTGTTCGCCCTGGCGGTCAACGAAGAGAACGCCGCCGGCGGGCGCATGGTCACTGCGCCCACCAACGGCGCAGCCGGGATCATCCCGGCGGTGCTGCATTACTACATGAAGTTCAGCCCTGAAGCCTGTGACGATGATGTGGTGACGTTTTTGCTGGCCGCCGCCGCCGTGGGCATTCTGTGCAAGAAGAACGCCTCTATTTCTGGCGCCGAGGTGGGCTGCCAGGGAGAGGTGGGTTCAGCCTGCTCGATGGCCGCTGCCGGCCTTGCCCAGGTGCTCGGGGCAACGCCCCCGCAACTGGAAAACGCTGCCGAAATTGCCTTGGAACACAACCTGGGCCTCACCTGCGACCCGGTCGGCGGCCTGGTGCAGGTGCCGTGCATCGAACGTAACGCCATCGCCGCCGTAAAAGCCATCAACGCGGTACAGATGGCGCTGCGCGGTGATGGCGAGCACTTCATCTCGCTTGACCGAGTGATCCGCACCATGCGCGACACCGGTGCCGACATGCACGCCAACTACAAGGAAACCTCGCGCGGCGGCCTCGCCGTCGCCTTCGTCGAATGCTGATGCAGCCAGGGCCGGCCCCACGCCAGGGGCCGCCCGGCTAGCCCCGTTTTACCCGAAAAACCCCGTAGCACCCGCAACAAAAACAACTACAAGGCGATACCAATGACTGATGTACACACCACCACGACTATTCGTGAGGATTCGGCTGTCCAGGCTTCGGCTCAGGGCTCGACCACCTGGAACCGTCACGACACCACCTGGGCCCTAGGCCTGTACGGCACCGCAATCGGCGCCGGCACGCTATTCCTGCCGATCAACGCAGGTGTTGGCGGCTTCTGGCCGCTGCTGATCCTGGCCTTGCTGGCCTTCCCGATGACCTTTTTCGCCCACCGCGCACTGACCCGCTTCGTGCTGTCTGGGCGCAAAGGCGGTAACGAAGACATTACCGAGGTGGTCGAGGAGCATTTCGGGGCCGGCGCCGGCAAGTTGATCACGTTGCTGTACTTCTTTGCGATCTTCCCGATCCTGCTGGTGTACAGCGTGGCGCTGACCAACACCCTGACCAGCTTTTTCGAGCACCAGTTGCACGTCAACGCGCCGCCCCGCGCGCTGCTTGCGTTGCTGCTGATCTGCGGGCTGATGATTGTGGTGCGTTGTGGCCAACAGATCATCGTCAAGGCCATGAGTGTGCTGGTCTATCCCTTCGTGGCCTCGCTGTTGCTGCTGGCGGTCAGCCTGGTCCCCAACTGGAACGGTGCTTTCTTCGCCCAGGCCAATGAAGGCATCAGCGCCTCGAAGTTGCTGCTGACCCTGTGGCTGGCGATTCCGGTGATGGTGTTCTCGTTCAACCATTCGCCGATCATTTCGGCCTTCGCCGTCGACCAGAAGCACCGCTACGGTGCCCAGGCCGACCGCAAGAGCGGGCGCATCCTGGCCACAGCCCATGTGCTGATGGTGCTGACGGTGATGTTCTTCTGCTTCAGTTGCGTGCTGGCCCTGAGCCCGGCTGACCTTGCCCAGGCCAAGGCGCAGAACATTTCGGTGCTGTCGTACCTGGCCAACCACTTCCAGACCCCGGTCATCGCCTTTGTTGCGCCGTTGATCGCGCTGGTGGCGATCACCAAGTCGTTCCTCGGCCACTACATCGGTGCCAGCGAAGGGTTCCAGGGCATGATCGTCAAAAGTCTGCGTGGCCGCGGCAAGGTATGGCCGGCCAAACGCCTTGAGCGGGTGACGGCGCTGTTCATGGTGGTGACCTGCTGGGCGGTGGCCACACTCAACCCAAGCATCCTGGGCTTGATCGAAAGCCTGGGCGGGCCGGTGATCGCCTGCCTGCTGTTCCTCATGCCGATGTATGCGGTGCAGAAGGTACCGGCGTTGCGCCAGTACTCGGGCAAGCTGTCGAATCTGTTCGTGGTGCTGATCGGGCTGATTACGCTGTCGGCGATTGCCTACAGCCTGGTGGCCTGACCACCTGCGTCCAACCCGTTTGCCAGCCAGTCACCGGATGACCGGCTGGCATCACACGGTTATCGGGCTTTCTTCTCAAGGCTCACAAAGCTTTTGCGCATGTCACTGGCCCAGCCATCGAGCACTGGCTTCACGTCGTTGAGCGTGAGCTTCTGGGTGTCGTTTTCCAGCTCCTTGCCGCTGCCCTTGCGCACTACCTGGGCCAGTACTTTCTGGCTGGAACCGTCCAGAAACGCAGCTTCTACTGCAATCACCACATCCTGGTCGCGACCGCCAGCGGCGGTGTTGACTGCTGCTGCCACCAGTGCAATCGGCACCACTTCGTAAGGCTTGAGCCCCTCGTTGCTGGTAGAAACGGCGGTAATCGCCGGGCGTACCACGATGGTATTCGGGCCAGGCTGCTTGGCCAGCGTCAGCACGCTGCCAAGCTCGCGGCGCATGGCTTCATTGAAGTAGCGGGTGATCTCCTGCAGGGTTTGTGCAGAAATCACTTCGGTGGGCTGCGGCTTGGGGTAGAACTGGCTCGGTTCGATGAACACTTTGGTGTACTGGCCGGGCTTGATGTCGGGGTCGATCCAGCGCATGACCGGCGCGCCAGATACGCTTTCAGCTGGTTTCAGCCGGCTGTAGTCCTTGAGAAACCCGGAATAGTCCTTGGGGTCGACCTGGTTGCTTGTGCAGGCGACCAAAGCCAGCAGAGCAGCGCACAGCAGGGTGGTGCGAGGCAGTTGCTTCATGATTGCAGGCGTCCATGAGGGGAGGGGCCAGAACAACGCTAGCAGGTGCTTGGCGGTTGGCCAGCAGCGGCGCCGAAAGGAGTACTGCACGCGGTATGTAGGAGCGGTTTTGTGCCGCGAAAGGGCTGCTCAGCAGCCCCGGTGATTTTCTATGAAGCCGAGCTTTCAGGGCCGCTGCGCGGCCCATCGCGGCACAAGGCCGCTCCTACAGTGCGGCGTTTCTCACCCCAAGGCTTCGCGCAGCCGGTACCACAACATCCCCAAGGCCAGCAGCGGCGAGCGCAGCGCCTTGCCGCCGGGGAAGGTCAGGTGCGGCACGGCAGCGAACACATCCAGCCCACGGCTATGGCCGCTGGCAATGGCTTCAGCCAGCAGCCTTGCCGTCCAGTGGGTCACGTTCAGGCCGTGGCCTGAGTACCCTTGGGCGTAGAACACATTGGGGTGCTGGCTCAGCCGCCCCACTTGGGGGAAACGGTTGGCGGTAATGCCGATCATGCCGCCCCATTGGTAGTCCAGGCGCACTTCAGCCAGTTGCGGGAATACCTTGAGCAACTTGGGCCGCATATAGGCGCCGATGTCCTCCGGGTCGCGGCCTGAGTAGTGGCAGGCGCCGCCGAACAGCAACCGCCGGTCGGCGGTGAGGCGGTAGTAGTCGAGCCCGACCTTTTGGTCGCACAAGGCCATGTTCTGCGGAATTAACGCCTGTGCCACCTGTTCGGGCAGCGGCTCGGTCGCCACCACGTAGCTGCCGGCCGGCAGCACCTTGCCGCTCAGGCGCGGTTCCAGTTCATCCAGGTGGGCGTTGCAGCCAAGCACCACGCTGTGTGCGCGCACTTTGCCGCGCGCGGTGTGCAGGGTCACGGTGCTGCCGTGCTCGATACGCAGCACCGGGCTTTGCTCGAAAATCCGCACCCCCAGCCTGTGGGCTGCACGGGCCTCGCCCTGCACCAGGTCGAGTGGGTGCAGATGGCCCGACCCCATATCCACCAGCCCGCCGGCGTACTGGTCGCTGGCAACGATTTCGTGCATGCGCTCCGGGCTCACCAGCCGGGTCTCGTGGGGGTAGCCTTGGGCATTGAGCGCGTGCAGTTCGTGGCTGAAGGCTGCGTATTGTGCCGGGGTGTTGGCCAGCTCGCAGAAGCCCCAGTGCAAATCGCACTGGATGGCGTACTGCGCGATGCGCTGCGCCACCAGCGCCACCGAATCGATACCGGCTTGCTGCAAGTAGCGCACGCCATCCTCGCCAACATGCGGAGCGAAGCCCGACACATCGTGGCCAATACCGCGGATCAGCTGGCCACCATTGCGCCCACTGGCTCCCCAGCCGATGCGGCGGGCTTCCAGCAGCACCACCGACAGCCCGCGCTCGGCCAGTTCCAGGGCTGTGTTGACGCCGGTCAGGCCACCACCAACCACGCACACATCGGCGTCCAGGTCGTGGTCCAGGGGCGGATACTCAGCGGCCTGCCGCGCGCACGCCGCGTAGTAGGAAGCGGTGTGTTCAGTCATATGAGGCATGGGTGTACTCGGCTCAGCGGTTGGACTTGATCTTGCTCCAGGCACGGGTCATCTGGCGCAGTATCCCGGGGCTAGGCATGGTCGAGATATAGAGTTTGTCCAGCACCTCCTGTGGTGGGTAGATGGCCGGGTTGGCGACCAGCGCCGGGTCCATGTCAGCCTTGGCGTCGGGGTTGGCGTTGGCATAGCCGACGGTGGCACTGACCTTGGCGATTACCTCGGGGTCTAGCAGGTAGTTGATGAACGCCAGCGCCTGTTCTGGGTTCTTGGCGTCCTTGGGGATGGCCAGCAGGTCGAACCACAGGTTGCTGCCTTCCTTGGGGATGCTGTAGGCGACGTTGACGCCATTGCCGGCTTCCTTGGCGCGTTGCGCAGCCTGCAGCACATCGCCGGAATAGCCGAACGCTACGCACACGTCACCATTGGCCAGGTCCGAGACGTACTTGGAGGAATGGAAGTAGGTGATGTACGGGCGCAGCTCCAGCAGCCGGGCTTCGGCCTTGACGTAGTCGCCGGGCTTTTCGCTGCGAGGGTCCATGCCCAGGTAGTTGAGCACCGCCGGGAACAGCTCGTCGGGTGAGTCCATGAAGGCCACCCCGCACTGCTTGAGCTTTTTCAGGTTTTCAGGCTCCAGCAGCACCGCCCAGGAGTCGATCTTGTCGATGCCCAGCGCCGCCTTGACCTTGTCGACGTTGTAGCCGATGCCATTGGTGCCCCACAGGTACGGCACCGCGTACTGGTTGCCGGGGTCGTTCTTCTCCAGTTGCTTGAGCAACGCAGGGTCAAGGTGCTGCCAGTTAGGCAGTTTGCTGCGGTCCAGGGGCAGGAATGCGCCGGCCTTGGCCTGGCGCGCCAGGAAGTGGTTGGACGGCACTACCACGTCGTAGCCCGTGCGCCCGGCGAGCAACTTGCCTTCGAGGGTTTCGTTGGAATCGAACACGTCATAGACCACCTTGATGCCGCTGCTCGCTTGAAAGTCGGCAAGGGTGGTTTCACCGATATAGTCGGTCCAGTTGTACACGCTGACCGTAGGCTGGGCCTGGGCTGCGCCGGTAAACAGCAGGGCGAGGGTCGTGCTGATCAGGGTTTGTTTGTAACGCATGTCGACACCTTGTTGGTTGTTGTTGTTGTTGTTGGAGTTCGGTGCGTGGGGCTGCTGTGCAGCCCAATCGCAGGCTTCGCCAGCTCCCACAAAGAGCGCGCACAGCCACAATATCGAGGCCTGACCTGGAGTCCTGTGGGCACTGGCGACAGCCTGCGATGAGGCCGTGCCTGTCAAACGCTCAACAGCAGGAACTCGCGCTCCCAGGAGCTGATCACCCGCTTGAAGTTCTCATGCTCGGCACGCTTGACCGCCACATAACCCTGTACGAACTGCTGCCCCAGGTACTGCTGCACCACCTCGCAGTCCTCCATGTGTTGCAGCGCATCTTCAATGGTGATGGGCAGGCGCAGGTTGCGCCGCTCGTAGGCGCGGCCTTGCACTGGCGCGCTCGGTTCGAGCCTCTCGACCATGCCGATGTATCCGCACAAAAGGCTTGCCGCGATCGCCAGGTAAGGGTTGGCGTCCGCGCCCGGCAGGCGGTTTTCGACGCGCATTGCCTCCGGGCTGGACGTCGGCACGCGCAAGCCGGCCGTGCGGTTTTCTTCACCCCATTCGACGTTTACCGGCGCCGAGGTATCGGGCAGGAAGCGGCGGAACGAATTGACGTTGGGTGCGAACATCGGCAGCAGTTTGGGGATGTACTTCTGCAAACCGCCAATGTGGTACAGGAACAGCTCGCTCATGCTGCCGTCTTCATTGGCGAATATCGGCCTGCCGCTGGCGATGTCTACCACGCTCTGGTGCAGGTGCATGGCGCTGCCGGGCTCGTCGGTGATTGGCTTGGCCATGAACGTGGCCGTCACGTTGTGCTTGAGCGCAGCCTCGCGCAGGGTGCGTTTGAATACGGTGATCTGGTCGGCCAGGTCCAGCGCATCGCCGTGGCGGAAGTTGATCTCCATCTGCGCCGGGCCGTCTTCGTGGATCAGTGTGTCCAGGTCCAGCCCTTGCAGTTCACACCAGTCGTACACGTCCTCGAACAACGGGTCGAATTCGTTGGCGGCATCGATGGAAAACGACTGCCGCCCGCTTTCGGCACGCCCGCTGCGGCCCAGCGGCACCTGCAAAGGCAGGTCGGGGTCTTCGCAGCGTTTGGTCAGGTAGAACTCCATCTCAGGCGCCACGATGGGCTGCCAGCCTTTGTCGGCGTAAAGCTTGAGCACTTTTTTCAGGACATTGCGCGGTGACAGCGCGATGGGCTCGCCGTGCTTGTCGAAGGTGTCGTGGATAACGATTGCAGTAGGCTCGATGGCCCACGGGATCTGGTACACAGCGCTGGGGTCGGGGCGGCAGATCATGTCGATATCGGCGGCATCGAGCAGGCTGTAGTAGATGTCGTCATCGACATAGTCACCGGTGACCGTCTGCAATAGCACGCTTTCTGGCAGGCGCATGCCGCGCTCATGGAGAAACTTGGCGGTCGGGGCGATCTTGCCGCGAGCGATGCCGGTCAGGTCGCTGATCACACATTCGACTTCGGTAATGCGGTGTTCTTTCAGCCAGGCGGACAGCTGATCGAAGGGGGCGTTCATACAGACCTCTTGGTTGGGTTGTTGTGGTGGGCGGCAAGCTGCGCTTTGCACGCAAGCACTTCCCACAGGTGACGCTGGCGACTATCTTGGCTGCAGCCCGCCAGGGCGATCTATCCACTTTCTTCGCCCATGAATGCACCAGAAGAGTGCACAAGGACAACGCGTGACAGCGCCAACCGCCTTGCAGGTTCAGCACTTTCATACCACCGATGTCGCTGAGCAGACCCGCGCCACCCCCAGCTGGCAACAGCATTACCAGCAGATGTCGCCCGGCCATTTCAGTGGCCATTTGCGCTGGTTGGGGCTGGAGGGCGTGCAGGTCTATGAAGAGCATCTCAATACCCGGGTCGAGCAATGCTTCCGCGCCCCCAGCGGCGCCCTGGCGTTCTGTTTCGACCGCAGCGAGAACAGCCTGTACCTGCTCAACGAAGACAGCCGCAATATCTGGATAACCCCCGAGAACTACCAGGAAGTGGCGGTGGTGTTCGAGCAGCCGTTTCTGGCCAGCCACCACCTGGACCTTGAGCGTTTGCGCGGGCTGTTCATGGTGCCGCTGAGCTGCCGGCAGAACGCCTTGTTCGGCAACTGGCTAAGCGCCACGCTGACCCAGCTAGGCCAGGCGGCTTGCCCGGTGCAGGGCAGGGCGCTGGGTGAGCAGTTGCTCGAAGACTGCCTGTTTATTCTCGACAATGCCGGGCACTGCTTGCACGGCGACGCCCGTGAGCGGCGTGATGAGGAGCGGGCGATCATGCACAGGGTCAGTGAGTGGGCTGCCGACTGCCCGGACGAAACCCTCAATTTGTTGCAGTTGGCCAAGGTGGCCGGGGTGTCGCTGCGCCAGTTGCAGCAGGCGTTCAAGGCCTTTACTGGCCTACCGCCAGCGCATTGGTTGCGCCTGCGCAGGCTCAACGGTGCACGCCGGGATTTATTGCGCGGCGCGCAGGCGACCGTGGCCGAGGTGGCTATGCGCTGGTCGTTCTGGCATTTGGGGCGGTTTTCAGAGAGCTATCGGCAGCTGTTTTGCGAGCTGCCGAGTGAGACCTTGAAGCGCGCACGCTAAAGGGGCTTGGCGCAGGCCACCTGATAGTTTTGCCAGTTGTCGCGTGCCGTAAACAAGGGTGTGATGGGTTCATTCGTGGGACCCTGGCCCCGTCGGTAAAACTGCCGCGCTGTACTTGACCAGGTTCCTGTTGCTC
>NZ_JABWRG010000041.1:0-39857 GCF_014268825.1 Pseudomonas sp. SWRI51
GGGCTGCTTCGCAGCCCTTTCGCGACACAAGGCCGCTCCTACACAATCAAAAGCGACTTGCCCGAAACCATAGAATCACCCACAAAGATTGCGTACCTCCACAATACCGAGACATGGCCCGTAATGCTGTGGGAGGTCACCCAGCCCTTCCAGGCTGCGCTGCCGCGCGCAGAAAACTGAGCAGCGTGGGAGCGGCTTGCTCGGCGGTGGAAGTTGCCCTAGCGCACCGACGCCGCCATTCCCTTGTCGCAATGCAGCAGCGAATCGATCAGCCGCTTGATCTCACCATTGAGGGCGTCCACCCGGTCCAGCCTGGCAAAGCAGCAATCAGCGATCTCGTGGCTGGCGCTGGGCTTGGGCGCATCGGCGAAAACAGCCTCGAATACGTAGTGCGTACGCTGCGGCGACTCGTGCCGCATCAAAAATGTCAGCTCCTGTGCCAACAACCCGGTTTCTTCGAACAACTCGCGGGCAGCCGCTTGTAGCGGCGTCTCACCCGGCTCGATCTTGCCGCCCGGCAAGGTCCATGGCGCCTTGGGTTTGCGCACCCACAGCCACTTACGCTGGTCGCCCGCCTGACGGCAGATCACGCTAGCTCGGGGTTTGGCTGATTTCATGCAGGCTCCTTCTGGGCAAACGGGCAGTGTCCTGCCCATTGGTTGCTAAAAAGCCTGCAAAAATTGCACCGAACTGATGAGCGGTCAGTAAGGCACCGAACCATTCAGCGCTTCGATGGCGTCGATCAGGTCGTCATAGCTCACTGGCTTGTTCAGGTGCCGGTCAAAACCCGACTGGCGCGACTTGTGCTGATCAGCGCTGGCGCCATAGCCGGTGAGGGCGATTGCCGGGGTGTAACGCAAATGCTCAAGCCCCCGCAGCGCCTTGATCAGGGCGTGGCCGTCCATGCCCGGCATGCCGATGTCGGAAAGGATGATGTCATAGCGCCCCTCGCCAGCTGCCTCAAGCGCGGCTCGCGGGTCGCTGTAGGGCTCGACGTCGGCGCCTTCGATTTCCAGCAATTGCTGCATGACATCGAGGATTTCCACCGAATCGTCCACCAGCAGCACCCGCACGCCGCTCAAGCGGCCGTCGGCAACCTGTTCGCTGGCTTGGGCCTGGGCCTGCTGGCCTGGGTCGCACAGTGGCAGGCGCACGGTGAAGGTGCAGCCGCGGCCCAGGCCTTCCGAGTGAGCGGTGACCGTGCCGCCGTGGGCCTCGACCAGTTGGCGCACCAACGACAGGCCGATGCCCAACCCTTCACGGCTGTGGTTGGCCAGTTGCGGCGCGGCCTGGCTGAACAGGTCAAAGATGTGCTCCAGGCTATCCTCGGCAAGCCCCACCCCTTGGTCGATCACCTGCAGCGACGCCTGCTGTTGCTCGCAGGTGAGCAACAAGCGGATCTCGCCCCCGGGCGGGCTGAATTTCAATGCGTTGTTCAGCAGGTTCCAGATGATCTGTTCCAGGCGCGTGCTGTCGGCGTCGATGAACACCGGCGCCTCGCCGGGCGGTAGCTCCAATTGCACGCTGCAGCTGTGCTGCTCGCTCAACACCACGGCATGGATGCCGCGCAGTACCGCGCAGACGTCCACCGGCTGGGTCTTGAGCTTGAGTTTGCCGGTACGGATACGCGCTACATCGAGCAGGTCGTCGATGATCCGCGCCTGGCTTGCCACCGCCTCGCAGATCACCGCAACGGCCTTGCTGGCCACCCGGGTGCTGTTGACCACGCTCTGGCGCCGCAGAATCTCGGCATTGAGCTGGATCAGGTTGAGCGGGTGCTTGAGCTCATGGGACATGACGGCGAAGAACTCGTCCTTCATGTGGCTGGAGCTTTGCGACTCAGCCAGGCGTTTGCTTTGTTCGTCGTGCAGGCGTTGATGGCCGGTGAGGTCACGGGCGATCTTCACATAGCCGCGCAGGCTGCTGCCTTTGAGCCGTGAGACTTCGCCGGTGCAATAGAAGCGGCTGCCATCCTTGCGCACATGCCAGCGCTCGTCCTGCCCGCGGCCATGCAAGCGCGCGGCGCGCAGCTCACGCTCCGGGACGCCGCTGGCGCGGTCGGGGTCGGTGAAGATCAGCTGGTAATGCTGGCCCAGCACTTCGTCTTTGCCGTAGCCAAAAATCAGCGCAGCCCCAGTGTTCCAGTCAGTGATCAACCCCTCTTCGTCGAGCAGGATGATGGCGAAATCGTGGGTGCTTTCGGCCACCAGGCGCATACGTTCTTCGCCTTGGCGCAAGCGCTCTTCAGCGGCGCGGCTCTTGTTGATGTCGATGAAGGTCAGCACCGTGCCATCGACGTTGCGCTCGCTGGCGCGGTAGGGGTGCAGGCGCGCCAGATACCAATGCTGGTTGTGCCCGAGTACCTCGCGCTCCAGCGTCGTCTCGCGCTCGATCACTGCACGGGCGTCATCGGCAAGGCCCGGGTAGTCCAGGCGGTGGGTGATATCGAGCAGCGAGCGACCGGTGTCTACCGGCAGCATGCTGAAAATGTCGGTGGCGCGGGGAGTGAACCAGCGGATATGCAGGTTGCGGTCGACAAAAACGGTGGCGATGTCGGTGGAGGCGATCAGGTTGCTCAGGTAGTCGTTGACCTTGTCGGTTTCCTCGACCTTGGTCTTGAGTTCGTAGTTGACTGTCAGTAGCTCTTCGTTGATCGATTGCAGCTCTTCCTTGCTGGTTTCGAGTTCTTCGCTGGCCGAACGCAGCTCTTCGTTGATGGCCTGCATTTCTTCGTTGGAGGCCGTCAGCTCCTGGCTTGAGAGCTCCGACTGCTCGATGGTTTCCTGCAGTTGCAGGCGGGTGCGGTGCAGCTCGCGCTCAAGGTTGCTCAGCACCGTGCCTTCGGACTGCGGCGGCAAACTCTGGTCGCGTGCATCGCGCACCAGGAACATTACCAGCAGGCATTCACTGCCACTGGGGTCGTCATGGTGCGGCTGGACCAGAATTTCGACGTCGCTGTGCTGCTCGTCGAGCAGCAGAGTGACCGACCGCGAGGTGACTGCCTGCCCGCTGCTGTGGGCCTGCATCATGCTGCTGCGCAGCGCCGGACGCAGGGGCGGCAGCACCAGGTTGAGCAGGCTGTGGCTCAGTTCGCCACCGGCGTGACGCAGGAACGGCCCGACGCCCTCGCTCATGTGCAAAATACTGCCGTCGCTGTCGACGATCAGGCTGGGCGGGGTACGCCGGGCCAGGGCACGGTGGTGAATCTCGGCATAGGACAGTTTTCGACCGCCGCGCACCTTGACCTTGGGTTGGCTGCTTTCCGGCGCCTGCAGGCGAGCGGGTCGGCGGCTGCTTTGCACTTCACGGGCGCGGAAGATGCGGTTGCGTTTGTCCACGGCAACGAACAGGTCGGCGGCGATGTCGGCCGATTCGGAACTGCCCAGGAACAAATGGCCACCGGGGCGCAAGGCGAAGTGGAACAGGCGCAGGATGTCGCGCTGCACGTCGCGGTCCAGATAGATAAGCAGGTTGCGACAGACGATCAGGTCCAGTTGCGAGAACGGCGGGTCGGACAGCAGGTTGTGGCGGGCGAACAGGACTTTTTCGCGGACCTCTTTGCGCACCCGATAGTGCTGGTCTTCTGCGATGAAGAACTGGCGCAGGCGAGCGGCGCTGACATCGGTGCTGATGGCCTCGGGGTACTGCCCGGCGCGGCCGAGGGTGATGGCGCGCTCATCCAGGTCAGTGGCAAATACCTGCACCTTGGCACTGCGCCGTTCGACCGCCAATTGCTCGGTGATCAGCATCGCCAGGCTGTAAGCCTCCTCGCCGGTGGAACAGCCGGCCGACCAGATACGGATCTCGTGCTCGCCTTCGTCGCCGTCGCAGATCAGGCCCGGCAGCACATGGCGTTGCAAGGCCTCGAAGGCTTCCTGGTCGCGGAAGAAGTTGGTGACGCCAATCAACATGTCGGCGAGCAGCGCCCGGGACTCTTCGGCGTGCTGTTGCAGGAAGTCGCGGTAGCCAGCGAGCTCAGTCTGCCCCGTCACGTGCATCCGGCGCTCCAGGCGGCGCAGCAGCGTGGCGCGCTTGTAGTGCATGAAGTCGTGGCCGGTAGTGCCATGCAGCAGGTGCAGGATTTCCTCAAGCAATGGGTCGCTGGCGGCCGGCGGGCCTTCGCGCTCGCCCAATGCTGGCGGCAGGCTGTCATCCTCGATGCGCGGCAGTTTTACCTGGCTCGCGGTGTGCCACAGTTCGACCAGCTTGGCCGGGATCTGCGCCACCGGCAGTACCAGGTCGACCATGCCTGTGGCCAGCGCAGCCTGGGGCATATCGGGATACTGGGCATCATCCGGGCTCTGCACCAAGGTCACGCCGCCTTGTTCCTTGATGCGCGAAAGGCCTACCGCGCCATCGCTGCCGGTGCCTGAGAGGACGACGCAGAACGCATGGTCCTTGTGCACATCGGCCAGGTCGCGGAAGAACAGGTCTATTGCCACATGGTCGCCGCGACTTCTTTGCGCGGGGCGCACCCGCAGGTAACCGTCGTTGGTCGACAGGCGATTGGCGGGGGAAATCACGTAGACATGGTTGCGCTCGATAGGCACCGCCTCGGTGACTTGACGCACCGGCATCTGGGTGACCGCTTGCAGAATACGGTCGGCCCGGCTCTGGTGGTCTGGCGACAGATGCAGCACCACCACAAAGGCCATGCCGGTGTCGGACGGGGTGTGCTCGAACAAGGTACGCAGCGCCTCCAGGCCGCCCGCCGAGGCGCCAATACCCACCACCGGGAAGTCCAGGTGGCTGGGGCTCAGCGCCGGGTTATGCGGCGAGGCGAGGGTGGGTTTGCTGGTCGACTTCATGGGCACGAACCTTGTGCGATACGAAAAATGGCCCAGGGCGCAGGGCGCACCGGGCGGTGATTATAGGCACCGATTGCCCCTGGCTTCGAGCCTTTGCGCAGGCGCTGCCCAGGGCATGTCGAATAGTGCGCTTGAGACAACAGGCGAAGCGTAAAAGTGCTTGATGCACAGAAGCTTTTTGCTCCGTGTGGCCACAACGCAAGCCTCTTGCACGCCAACCACTGGCGCCACCGGTCCGATCAGGCGCAACGCTATTGAGCAGACCGCGCATTCATTGGCTCGGAACTAATGCACGGTGCTTTCCGTGACACGCCAAACCAATGCGTAAAGGAGAACCGACATGGCTCATGACCAGGAACAGACCAGCCGCCGTGGTGGCACCAAGGAGACCAACCCGGGCAATTTCGCCAACGACCGTGAGAAGGCCTCCCGCGCCGGGCATAAGGGCGGCCAGAACTCCGGGGGCAATTTTGCCAATGACCGTGCCCGCGCCTCCGAGGCCGGACGCAAAGGCGGGCAGAACAGCCACGGTGGTGGCCGCAACGCCTGATCGGCATGGGTCGGGGCGCCAAAGCCCCGGCTTCCCATCTCTGCGCAGGAGACCGACAGCATGCGCGCACTCACCTACCACGGCTCTGGCGATGTCCGGGTCGACAATGTGCCAGAGCCTGAGCTGCAAGAAAGCGACGATATTCTGCTACGGGTGACCGCTACAGCGATCTGTGGCTCGGATTTGCACCTGTATCGCGGCAAGATCCCCATGGTCGACCAAGGCGACATTCTCGGTCACGAGTTCATGGGCATCGTCGAGGAAGTTGGCCGTGACGTCACCGCCGTCAGCCCTGGCGATCGCGTGGTGATTCCATTCGTGATTGCCTGTGGCAGCTGTTTCTTCTGCCAGCACGAACTGTTCGCCGCCTGCGAGACTACCAATACGGGGCGCGGGGCGATCATCAACAAGAAGAGCATCCCGCCGGGCGCTGCGCTTTTCGGCTATAGCCACTTGTATGGCGGCATTCCCGGCGGTCAAGCCGATTACGTGCGGGTGCCCAAGGCCAATACCGGGCCTTTCAAAGTGCCTGGGCATCTGGCCGACGACAAAGTGCTTTTCCTCTCCGACATTCTGCCTACCGCCTGGCAGGCCGTGCGTAATGCCGAAATAGGGCAAGGTTCATCATTGGCGATTTTTGGGGCGGGCCCGGTCGGTTTGCTGACGGCTGCCTGCGCGCGGATGCTGGGCGCCGAGCAGATATTCATGGTCGATGAATGCGGTTATCGGCTCGACTACGCCCGCGATGCTTATGGTGTCATCCCCATCGATTTCAGCCACGACGATGACCCGGCCGATAGCATCATCCGGCAGACCGCTGGAATGCGCGGCGTGGACGCTGCGGTGGACGCTGTAGGGTTTGAAGCCAAAGGCAGCACGACGGAAACAGTGCTAACCGCTCTGAAGCTCGAAGGCAGCAGTGGCAAGGCTCTGCGCCAGTGCCTTGCAGCGGTGCGCCGTGGCGGAGTAGTGAGCGTCCCGGGCGTCTATGCCGGCTTCATTCATGGGTTCCTGTTTGGCGATGCCTTCGACAAAGGCCTGACGTTCCGTATGGGGCAAACCCATGTGCAGCGTTATTTGCCAGAGCTACTGGAACATATAGAAGCCGGGCGGCTGAACCCCGAGGCCATCGTTACCCACCGTATGGCGCTGGATGATGCGGTACGCGGGTACGAGATTTTTGACGAAATGCAAGAGCGTTGCCGCAAGGTAATCCTGATGCCGGGTGCGCCAGCACCGAGCTAAGGCCAATCGCCACTAGTGCGATCCTCTGCCTGTTTGCGGAAAAATTGAATCATCCAGGTCAGGGCTGATCAACCCTTGATTGAAACAGGCAGAAAGGAGGCCCGCCGCAATGCCCAGTCCCGAGCTTTACGTGATCGACTATCAGTTGCATGGCCAGCCACGCAGCTTCATCATCCGCCTTGAGCGCCTGGACAACGCTGAAGCGTGGCATTGGGCCAGCTGCGATGCCGGTGTAGGCATCATCCCCAAGTTTGGCCGTGAAAAGATCCGCAAGGTCAGCCGGCCAATGGCTGAGCGCTATGGCATTACCGACGTTCGCTGGCGCGTTTCGGGGACCAAGGCCGGGCAGGTGGCAGGCTAGGTGCCAGGCGGGGCAGGGTCGCCCCGCACTGTAGTTCTTGATCAAGCGCCCGACTCGGGGTCAGCGGCCGGTACGCCGGGGCGGTTTTGGTCGTCATCTGTCAGGTTTGGATCGGCATCCGGGTCATCGACCTGATCATGCCGCGGCTCGGGCTCCAGGTCCGGCCAGTCGCTCTGCGCGTCGCCGCCACCCATCTTCAGTGCAGTGCTCATTGTCAAACCCTCGCTCAGAACAGGCCTGCCACGACGGCCGGCCTCGTACTAGTTGTGAGTCCCGGCAATCCGAGGCTGCATCATCGGGTTCAAGCACACACCGACAGATGGCCGGAGCTACTACTTAAGGCGACACTGCTGGAGGGACTGCAACGCGTTGCGCTACTATCGCGCCTCGCCAAACACTGCTGTCGCGCTGGACAAAGGACTGTATGCCCGTCACGTATTTCCACCGTTTGTGTGGCGCCCTGGTGTTGGCGCTGCTTACCGGCTGTGAGCCGCAACCGCCAATGCCGCTGGACCAGCAACTGTATGTCTGGCAACGCCAATGGCGCCCAGCCCACGAGCAGGCGCTGGCCGAGAGCCGTCGCGACTTTTCCACTTTGCGCGTTCTGGCCTTGCAGGCGCATCCGAAAGCCGGGTGGAGCAGGGCGCTGGTGAATCTTGCACAACTCAAGGCCGATGGCCGGCCAGTCATCGCGGTGGTGCGCCTGGATGGGCAACTGCCGGCGCTGGATGTGCAACTGGCGCAACAGCAGATCGCGCAGCTGATCGCGCGCTGGCAACAGGCTGGTGTCACCCCAAGCGGCCTTGAGATCGACCATGACAGCGGCAGCGCGCGGTTGGCGGGTTACAGTCAGTTTCTGCAAGCGCTGCGCAAACAACTGCCCGCCGATATCAAACTGAGCATCACCGCTTTGCCAGCCTGGCTCGATAACCCGAATTTACCGGAGCTTCTGGAGGCGGTGGACAGCAGCGTATTGCAGGTGCACGCAGTGAGCGACCCGCGCCAAGGCCTGTTCGACCCGGTCAAAGCCAAAAGCTGGGCGCAGCGCTGGAGCCGGGCCAGCGATAAACCGTTTTACCTCGCCTTACCTGCTTACGGCGTTGCGCTGCTGCCCGATACTGGCGGCGCGCCGCTGGTGGAAAGCGAGGCGCCGCTGAACCACGCGGGCGAGCGGCGCGAATTGCTCGCCGACCCGCAACAGCTGGCCGACCTGGCCCTGCAAATGCGTGAGAAACCGCCCGCCCACCTGGCCGGGCTGATCTGGTTTCGCCTGCCACTGCCTGGCGACCGCCGCGCCTGGAGCCTGACCACGCTGAAAGCCGTGGCCGCCGGCGATGCGCTGGCCAGCCAGTGGCAGGTCCAGTTTGTGAAGCGGGAAGGGCTGTACGACATCAGCCTGGTGAATGCCGGCAACCTCGATCAACCGCTGCCCGCACGGGTGCAATTGACCGCGCGCGGCTGCGACGGGGCTGATGGCATCCAGGGTTACCGCGCCCAGCAAACACCGCAACACCTCGAATTCACCCGCCAGGCCAGCGTGCGTGTTGCCGCCGGCGGCCGGCGTGCCCTCGGTTGGGCGCGCTGTCTCGATATCAGTAAAGGAGCATGGAATGTCTACCCGTAACTGGCCGCAACGCTTGTTGTGCCTGTCCCTGAGCGTGCCGTTCGGTACGGCCCTGGCTTGCGGCCCGGACTTCCCGCTGCGCTTGCTGGACGACCGCGCACGCACCTTGGCAGAACTGCCGGAAACCAACTTTGCTTTTGAAGTGAGCCGCCTCGGCCAGCAAATAGCCGGCCTGAAGCCGACAACCGAGCTCACCCTTACGCCTTACTGGTATGGCGAGGACAACGCCCGGCCGTATCGTGAACAGCGCGATCAGATCGAAGCCAATGAGTTGCCGGAAACCCTGCGCGACAAAGTCGCCCAACTGCGCAGCCTGAAGGATGCGCAGCAGGTCGAGGTGCAAGGCGCTGACCTTCCCGATGAGTTGCGCCTGTACACCGCAGGCGCAGTGGCGTTTGATACAGGTAATCACCCGCAGGCAGCGGCGTATTTCCGCAGCGTGCTGGCACTGCCGGCCGAGCAACGCAAACTGCGCAGCACTTGGGCGGCTTATTCGCTGGGCCGTGCTTTGATGGCGCAGAGTACTGAGGCCGCCGACAGCCCCGAGCAGCCCCCGCAAACCCTGCGCGCGCAGGCTCAAAAAGCGTACGAGCAGGCCAGGGCGCTGAGCGCCGAGGGTTTCAGCGACCCACTGGAACTCGGCGTGGCAAGCCTTGGTGAGCAAGCCAGGCTGGCCCGGCTCGACGGCGATTGGGGCCACGCGGTGCAGTTGTACGCAAGCCAGACCCGCTTAGGTTCGCCCAGTGGCTACGGCTCGCTGCGCCAATTGGCCGGTGAGTTGGTGGCGATGCCCGATGCAGACCTGCAAACGCAACTCAAACAGCCGGCGGTGCAGAAGCTGATCACTGCGTATCTGCTCAGCCGTATGGCCTACTTCAACGACCCCCAGGAACAGGAACTGCGCCTGACCCGCATGCTGCAGGCAAGCGTCGGCGATAACCTGGAGAACGCCGATCGTCTGGCAGCCCTTAGCTACCAAGACGGCGACTTCAAGGCCGCCAGAAGCTACCTGCAGCATGCAGGTGACACGGGTATGGCCTGGTGGGTACGAGCCAAGCTGGCCCTGCGCGATGGCGACAAGGCCCAGGCAGCCGCAGCATATGCAAAGGCGGCGGCTGCCTTCCCCAAAGACGAAGCCTGGGGCTGGCGGCAAACGCCAGACTGGGACTACGAAAGCGTGCGCCCAGGCTGCCGCGTTGATGGCGAGAGCGCGGTGCTGGCACTGGACCGCGGTGACTATGTGCAGGCCTTCGACCTGTTGTATCGCAGCCAGGACATCTACTGGCCAGACGCCGCAACGGTGGCCGAGCGTGTACTGACCCTCGACGAGCTCAAGGGCTATGTCGACGCCCAGGTGCCGGCACCGCCAGCGCCCAAGGAAGATGCCGACCCGTATGCACCACGCCCGGTCGCAGCCCAACTGCGCGACTTGCTGGGCCGCAGGTTGCTGCGCGAAGGCCGGTTCGCCGAAGCACCGGTCTATTTCAGTACGCCAGAGCTGCAAAGTGCTGCACGCCAATATGGCGAGCAGCGTGAGGAAGGCAAATCGCGCTGGACCGCAACCGGTCGTGCCGAAGCGCTGTACACCGCGGGTACCGTAGCGCGTAGGCAGGGCATGGAGATCCTGGGTTATGAAATGTCGCCAGACTACGGCTGGCTGGGCGGCAGCTTCAGCCTGGGTACGCCCGAGCTGAAGCCTGGCCCGTTCCTGGAGCCCGCCGAGTTGAAGCGCCAACAAGCTACTGAGGCAGCGCCCAACCTGCGTTACCACTACCGTTACATCGCCGCCGACCTGGCCAGTCAGGCAGCGGACCAACTGCCGCATACCAGCCAGGCCTTTGCCTCGGTGCTGTGCATCGGCGCAGGCTGGGTGGCCGGCAGCGAGCAGGAAGTCACGCTGTACAAGCGTTACGTTGAGCAAGGCCCCTACGTGCCATGGGCCGCCAACTTTGGCCAGCAGTGCGAGCAACCGAAGTTCGACGAGGTCAACAAGCGCTACATTGAACAAAAACTCAACGACGCCCGTGCAATGCTGCGGCCTTATAAAGTGCAACTGCTAGCGTTGGGTGTGCTGGTGCTCGGCGGCCTTGGCTGGCTGTGGGTGCGTCGGCGCAAGGTTCAAGGTTGATCCACTAAAAGCGAGGAGGGTGCTCGGATGATAGTGCGAGGGAAAGTTCTGACGCACGGCCGACTTGTTTTAGCGCTTTTCACCAGCCTGCTGGCCCCGCTTGCCAGCGCACAATATGTCGAAATGCCGCGTAGTGAGCAAATCAAGGCCTTCCGAGCGGCAGGCTTTACGCAGGAATCGACCGAGTGCGAGTTGGAAGAAGAGGGTGATTATGAACCGCCTTCGATGCAACCGCGCGATATCAACGGGGATGGGCGGCTGGATGGGCTCATTACCGAGTCGAGTGTTCACTGCTATGGCAATGCGCGGACTGGCTTTTATCTGGTCAGCCAGCAGGCTGATGGGAAATGGCGACAGCTTGCCAGCGGCGAGGGCGAGGTCAACTTTCTGAGCACTTCAGGCAATGATGGGTGGCCGGATATCGAAATCGCCGGGCCGGGGTTTTGCAGGCCGGTGCTGCGGTACGACGGGGAGATTTATCGGCCTTATGCACGGGTTGGTAGTGGGTGTGAATAGCGGAATGAATGGCTAGCCATTATAACTACACTAAATATTCATTTAGTCGAGCTATAATTTAATTTGGTCGATTTTTTCAATAGAGCAGGGCAAGTCAAGCCACTAAGCAATTCGTAAGTAATACCACCCCAGCGCATTAATGTGCAAGCGGCAAGGCCTGAATGCCACGCTGTCATGTGCGACTGCTACGGGTCACTATTGGCCAGGCTAGCCCAGAGCTGAGGTGGGCAGCTACGGAAGCAATCAAATCTTAAAAAGCGTGGTGAACGCCGCCCCGTGCGTAGCTCCAGTGCAGATGGATGTCATCGCATCGCGAGCAAACTTGCACGGAGATGGCGTTGGTTGAATTGTAACCCGTACGATTTAGCGCTAGCTGTCGCACGCCAGTACTGATTGCGCCACAGTGGCTGACTGTCATCAGGCGGTTTCGGCAGCTGACAAGCAGCGTTCGCGTATACCCAACTGCGCGTGCGTTGTAGCTGGCCCCAGGAGCACCGATCCATGAAGCTTCCCTAATGCAATGGCGCGCACCAATTTATGTGTAACGCGAATGCAAGACCAAGGGCAGCGAGAAAAAGCGCATTTCTAGATGGACACCGCGAAGCGCCAGAAGCGCATTTTTAGCTGGGTAGTCGTTGGGAAGGCCTGGAAAAAGCGCGGTCGATCTTGAGAATGACACTGAGGAACGTAGCCTCAAGTCATTGATTCGTATGAGGCGCATCATTAAAAAGACGAAAGCACACTTTCACGTAGTCCTGACAGCCAACCCATGCCCCAGTAGCTCCATACAAAGTTGCGCATAATGCATATTATGTTAAATAAGGTATTCGGTTATTGAGCTCAACTTCGAGGTGCTTGTATTTCTTCTTGCTAACCTTCGGCTTTTCTTCCTGTTCGGCTACTAGCCCGCGTGAAGGTCCTTCCCCTCTTATCCGTCACTCCAACCGTCCTGCAAGCGCGCACTCGCTGGGCGTGCGCGCGCTCAGAAATCTGTCAGAGAGAAAGCGCTTGTTCCTCGCCTGCAATTTTTAAAGCGTCGAGGATCTCGATGTCTTCATCTTCATCATCTTGGGCGGCAGTGACCGCAGGTGACCATTCGCGTAGCTCAACGACAGCTGGGAGTTTGTCCAAGGAGTGCGTTGGTTCGATACCGAGTTCAGCCAGGCGCTCAAGGAGTTCAGCGAAGATTTCCTCTTTATGCATGCTCCAAGATGACGCGAAGCACCGCCAGAACGTCCACCCTGCCCGCTCAAGGATACGCTGACGGTTCATATCCGCCTCCCAGCGATCAGGACCGTGGAAGGCGTCACCGTCACACTCAATGGCCAGCCGATTATCGTTGGCACCCTCAACTACCATGTCGAGCCTGAATGCCCCGCTTTTCACCTGGGGAATCACACGATATCCACGCTCAACCAGTCTGGTGAATACCTGCCGCTCAAACCCTGACTCGCAGAGCTTGATGAGGCCATCTTGATCAACCTGCTCCTCAGTCAGCGGTTTGCTGAAGTACTCAAGGAGCGTTCGGCGCACGTCCTTTTGAGAGAGGTGATCCAAGGTCACAGACCGGATAAGATACATCCTGTCGCGCGCACGGCTGGCGGCCACGTTGAACCGTTGCTCAGCAGCATTTCCCGAGAGCGGATGGCAATTTTCAGGGTCTGCTACCAGCGAAATGAAGATGATATCGCGCTCGCTTCCCTGAAAGGTGCTGGCGTCACCACAGGCAAATTCGCGGGCATGGAGCTCTGCTGCTGGGCAGCGTTCGCGCACCAGTGAGTCGATGAATTTCGCTTGCTCCATGCCCCCAAGCAGCGTCACTACGCCAATCGAGCGACCCGCATATTTGTCGTTCTTGATGAGTGCCTGAATTTCCTCAGCGATAGCTTCAGCCTCAAGCTTGTTGCAGCCCTTCTTGTTCCGCACTCCGTCCTTGACATAGATGTCCACCAGCGGTGGATCGAGACGCTCGGACGGACGAGGGATTCGAAGGGGCTGGATCGCGCCACCGTAGAACTGGTTGGAGTAGGAAATGATGGGAGGGACGCAGCGGAAATGCTCACGCAACATAACCATGTGGCCAGCGAAGACCCGCGACGCCAAATCGTACAGTGATTTATCCGGTGTCATGTCCGCCCCATAGGGCTGATCGTTCAGATACCGGGTGCGGAGTTCACCAATCCGCTTACCCGATTTGAAACCACCATCGGGAGATACCTGCTTGTCATCCCCTACTACCAGCACCTTTTTTGCTCTGACGATCGCGGGCAAGGCCCATAGGTCTGACTGGCTAGCCTCGTCGACAATAACCAGATCGAATGCGCCGATCTCTGCCGGCATGGACTCAGAAATTTTGGCGTGACTCATAATCCAGCACGGCACCGCGTCGGCGGCGTCCTGCATGCACTGCTGGGCGTCACGGCGGTAACGCTCCGCGTTTGGGCCTGTCCCTTGCCCAATCTTGCGTATGGCCGTCGAATAGCCGGCTAGTGCTTGCAGCACCATAGGGCTGGCATTGGCTTTGGTGGATAGCCACGCTGCTCGGCTCACGACCTCCCGATACATGCGAGCCAGGCCCGTTTCAAGTTTCACTCGTTTGCTATTGAGCTCAACGAGCTCGTGGCGCGCTTCAATGCTCTCAAGATGGGAACGAATCCGGGCGTGTTGATTTGAGAGACCTGATGTTGGATCGCCTCGATCGAGCCTTGGAATTGCCGAATACCCTCCCGGTCACTTGTCAGAAGTGCAACCGTGAGAGGCCTGACCTCAGCGGGTATCTTGGATTGGAGCACTTTCAAGGCTTGCTCGCCACGAGAGGTGACCAAGACACGTTTACCCGTCGCGAGGTAATGGCAGATGATGTTCGCGATCGTATGGGTCTTACCGGTTCCGGGAGGGCCTTGAACCGTCACGCCGGGAGCGTGCTCAAGGCGTTGTACGATCGTGACCTGCTCATCGTTGTAAGGGAGCGGAAAATACAGCTCCTTCGGCTCAGCGGTCGATCCATCCATGCTTCTGCTTGACAGCCCGCGGAAGTTCACGTGCTGATAATCAAGGGCAGTCGTCGAGGCTGGGGTCACCAACGCGAGGGGGCCTGCGGGTAGTTCAAAACAGTCCTTGAGCTTTTCCCGAATGTTGCGCAGGTCATTGATCAACCAGTTACTCGGTTTAGGCCGTGCGAACAAAACCCACGCATCGGTTACCTGTAGAGCTTCACCCGGCTCAGGAAACCGCTGGCCGCCGTCCTCCAATAGCTCTGCATACTTGCCCTTGCTGTCCAGGCTTCTTGCCGAGAGTTTGAGCACATCAGCGAATGTCGATGGGAGGAATGGGTTCAAGGGTGCGTCGGCATTTCTGCCCAGGTGATCGCGGATTGCCCTTTCGCACTCACTGGCGCCAGGGACATTTGCATTTATAAACGCATCGAACTCGATCATCGGTTCGGTGGCTCGCGGGCGAACTTCGACCGCCATGCTTTGCTCGTTCAACGAGATGTCGAGTGCCTGGGTTAGCAATGGATAATTGAATTCCTGCTGAGCGTCGTTGATGGTTAGCGTCCAGGCGCTGACGCCAATACCCCATACCAGCTCCCGAGCAGACTTTCCCGTCTCCATTTGCTGCATCAATGCGAACATGTCGCCATAGAGACTAATTGTCCTGCGACGGGGTTTCTCGTGCTCAGCCCACTCTTGCCACCGAACCAGATAGGTCGTAAGCGCAGCCAGCGCTTGCGTGCGCACCTCCGACTCAATGACGGCAATATCGCCTTCAGGCGCTTGATCCTGCTGTTCGCGAATACGCTGATGAAGTGCCTGTTCAGCTAACACGGGCGGCTTCGAAGGGTTACTGCTGGTGTTTATTAGGGAACTATAGTCTCCGTCAACGGGGGCTGGAGCCCGTGACTCCTCAAGTCGTTCGATCTGCAGCCAGACATTGTCCCCCGGGAGCTGGAGATCAAAGTGCAGCCCCGGAAGGTCTAGAAGCGCCGCGGGCTTATACACCTCATTTACAGCGCTCGTGAGCTGATAGCGCGACGGATCAAGCTCCTTCAGGCTTTCCTCTGCATACTCGAACAGTCGGCTAAGGAGCTCATTAGGCTTCCGTTGCATGTTGATACTCCGTAATAATTCAGGGCGCGTGCACCGATAAAGAAGGCGCCAAGGATGCCATATTGCTACCACGGATAGTTTCAAAATCGATCTGTGCCGACGAGTGTCCAAACGCCCAGGGCGAATTGCGGCAGAGCCGTAGACTGGGCCGGTGCTGGGTTTGAATGAGGTTCCATGATTGAAGCCAAGAGGGTGAGTCGCTGAGCCCCGGCAGTGAGCACCTGAGGAAGGTCCCGATGAACCAACGTCGACGTTGAATTCCTGCAACACGATGACGCGGATTTTCGATGGTCTGATCCAAGCACAATTTGTGCGATCGTATCCGCAGTTTGCCGCCCCCGGCACTTTGCTGAGCTTCTGCCGATGAGTGGGGATGGGTCCCCTCCCCTAGGCTTTGTACGAGAAGAGATATCGCAAACACCGCATTGCACAAGCCATCGGGCGGAATGCGACGAGGGTTCGGGGGAAACTCGAGGAATGCACCACTCACCGAAATCAAATCAGAAACCTCCTACAGCACGAAAAGTACTGCGAGGGTGAGCGTGCCTTATCCGCCACGCGCCCCCGACCTCCGGCACCGCTGCGAACAATACTTCACCTCCTCCCAGCACCGCGCCCAGCGCTTGCGCCAGTTAAACGGCCGCCCACACACCACGCAAACCTTGCTCGGCAACAACCCCTTCTTCACACCCCCTCCCCCGCATCCAGCCTGGCCAGCAGCGTCTGCCCACGGGCCCAAACCGCCTCGCGCCGCTCCGCGGGCATGCCATCGAGGTTTCGATAAACCAACGCCAACCGGGGATTGTCTGCAAACTGCTCGCGATGGCGAATGATGAAATGCCAATACAAGGCATTGAACGGGCATGCGGTTTCCTCAACAACCTGGTCCACCCGGTAACTGCAGGCCTTGCAGTGATCGGACATGCGCTGAATGTAACGCCCACTGGCACAATACGGCTTGGACCCCAGATACCCGCCGTCCGCATGCATCACCATGCCCAGCGTGTTCGGCAGCTCGACCCAATCGAACGCATCCATATAGACCGCCAGGTACCAGTCGCAAATCGCACTGGGCACGATGCCGGCCAGCAGTGCGAAGTTGCCGGTGACCATCAGCCGCTGGATATGATGGGCGTAGCCCAGTTGCAGGGTTTGGCCGATGGCCTGGGCCATGCAGCGCATTTGCGTATGGCCGGTCCAGTAGAACTCGGGCAATGCGCGCTGGTTGCCCAGATGGTTCAAGCCTGCGTACTCAGGCATGCGCAGCCAATAAATGCCACGTACGTACTCGCGCCAGCCAATCAACTGGCGGATGAACCCCTCGGCGGCGTTGAGCGGCACCCTGCCCTCGCGCCAGGCGGTGTCGACATCCAGGCACAGCCGGCGCACGTCGAGCAGCCCGATGTTCAGCGCCGCGCTGATACGCGCATGGAACAAATAAGGCTCGCCTTCGGCCATGGCGTCCTGGTAGTCACCGAATGCCGCAAGGCCAAAGTCTAGAAAGTACTGCCACAGCTGTTCGGCCTCGGCGTGGGTTACCGGGTAGTCGAAACCTTCCACCGCGCCGTAGTGGTCGCTGAAATGCTCGCGCACCAACTGGGTAACCGCCACGGTGATTGCGTCGGGCGCAAAGCGTGCAGGGAATGGGCCGCGCAGGCCGCGGGGCAGTGCCTTGCGGTTATCACTGTCAAAATTCCAGGCGCCGCCGGCAGGGCTGCCGTCTGGCTGCATCAGATAGCCGCTGCGCTTGCGCATGCCGCGATAGAACTGCTCCATACGCAGTTGCGGGCGGCCTTGGGCCCAGCGGGCAAAGGCTGCGCGCGAGCACAGAAAGCGATCATCGCGGTGCCATACCAACGGCAGATGGGCGTCACGTAGCGCCTGTTCCAGGCGCCATTCGCCGCACTCGGTGAAGTGGATTTCGCTGGCACCCAAGGTTTGCTGCCAGCGCTGAAGTTCGCAAGCGATAGAGCCGGTGTTGCCTGCGGCGTCCAGCGTCACATAGTGCACCTGCCAACCCCGGGCGCGCAGCGCCTCGGCAAAATGGCGCATGGCACTGAAAATCAGGATGATCTTTTGGGGGTGATGCGGCACATAGCGCGCTTCCACTGCGACCTCGGCCATCAGGATGGCGTCGTGTGCCGGGTCTAGCGCTCTCAGCCCGGCCAGGTCGAACGATAGCTGGTCGCCCAGTACCAACCCTAATCGCGGAGCCCGGGTTACCACTGGCTGGCGAGGCCCACCGGCACGCGTAACGGCGCGACGGGGCCGTCACGCTGGCCACACATCTCGTCGTGCACCACATGTTGCACCAGCATGCAGGGCACCGTTGGCAAGCCCTCAAGCAGGTGGCGCAGCTCAGTGGTAGAGCGCAGCCGCATGGGTTGGCCGTGGCTGTCGCTCAAGGTTTGCGGGCCGGTAGCGGTCAGGGCGCGCAGGATATAAAAGCCGCCTTCGAGCGACAGCAGCTCCAACTCTTGCACCGCACCGTTATGGAGCAGCTCAGTGAGCCTGTTCAAGTTCATGCTATACCCTCCTCCACGCGCCATAACGACGGTTTGCGCTTGTTCTACCGGTTCGGTATCTTGCCAAATATTGTACATGATGGGTTTCTTGTACAGGTATTTCAGCGCTCCGCGCTTTTGAAAGGAATTGCTCTTGCTGTACGTCGTCATGCTCGGTGGGCGTCACCCACGGGCCAGCATCGAGGTTCACGATGTGTTGTTCGCGCAGGCGGACACACTCGCGCACACTTACCCGCAACTGCGCGAAGCCTGGTTTGGCAGCCGCGCGGGGCTGCATATCGACTCCTGGCTTGAGGTGGACGGTATCGATCAATACTGCGTGCAGTTCAGCCCCGTGGCGCCCGCGCCCGGCGAGCCGCGGCTGTTCTTCATCAACCTGGGCGGCTACGAGCGCCATGTATTCGGCGAGGCACACCGCTATCTGCTGCTGGTCGCCACGGACGCTGCCCAGGCCCGCAAGCTGGGCAAGCAGCGCATGCAAGCCGGCTGGCTCAAGCCCCATACCGATGCTGTACTGGACGTCGATGACTGCCTGCCAATCGATCAGGTCGGCGGGCGCTATGTGCATCTTGTCGAAGGGCCGCATGGGGGTATTCGCCAATGCAGCGATTACGTACTGATCTGAGGCCGCCGGCACTTCTCGGTGGGGCTAGCACAGTGCCACAATGCGCCACCGTATCTGGATACGCTGGCGGTGGCCATGACTGAGCTAGACCCTCGCGATGAGATAGCCAGGCACGTAAAAACGGATCGGCTGACGCAACTGTTCGTGCAGTCGGCACCGGCCGTGGTGGGCAGCTACCTGGCCGCCGCGATGCTGTGCTGGCTCGGCTGGGAGCGCTTCGACCGCCGCGAGGTTATCGCCTGGATGACGGTGCTCAGCCTCTGCACCTTGCTGCGCGCATCGATGTTCCTCGCCTACCGGCGCACGCCGGTAAACCTGCGAACACCCGCAACCTGGGAGCGCCGCTATTGGGCGACGCTGGTGCTGTCGGCAGGCGTCTGGGGCATTGGCGCGGTCGCGGTGATGCCGGCGGGCGACCTGATGGGCCAGGCATTGATCATGCTGTTCGCCGTTGGCATGTCGGTCAGTGCGGTGTCCTGTTACTCCTCCTACCGCAACATGACGCTGGTTTCTATCGCGCTGGTGTTGTTGCCCAGCACCGTGTGGCTGCTGTTGCAGCCCAGCGGCTTGCAGCAAGGCATCGCCGTGGCGGTGCTGGTATTCGCGTTCTTTGTGGCCAGCGCTACCCGCAGCTTGGCGCAAGCACTGGAAACAGCCTGGCGCCTGAAGCATGAAATGGAACTCGCGCATCGCCTGGCCACGGTCGCCTCGTGCACCGATGAGCTGACCACGCTCAACAACCGCCGCGCCTTCTTCGACCAAGCCCGTGCGCAGCATGCCCTGTGCCGTGGCCAGCGCCGCCTGGTGGCGGTGCTGATGCTGGACATCGACCACTTCAAGCAAATCAACGACACCTTCGGCCATGCCGCCGGTGACCAGGTGCTACAACGCATCGGCGCGGTGATCAAGGCCGCCTTGCGTGAAGATGACATTGCCGGCCGGCTTGGGGGGGAAGAGTTCGCCGTTTTGCTGCCCGATACGCCCCAGGCAGCCGCGTGTGACATCGCCGAACGCTTGCGCGCAGCCATCGCGCAGGTGAACGTTAGCGCCGAGCACCGGGTAACAGCCAGCATCGGTGTGGCCTGTGCAAGCGCCAACGATACCGAACTCGACACGCTGCTCAGCGGCGCCGACAAGGCCATGTATCGCGCCAAGGCTACTGGCCGTGACCGGGTGGCGGTTGTGGAGCCAGTACGCGCAGCGGTCTGAAGGAGAAACCGCCATGCCCCTTATCGGTAACCTCACCGCCCCCGCCAATGTGCTGGTCTGTGGCGCCAGCCAAGGCATCGGCTTGGCGATGTGCGCGCAGTTGCTCGCCCGTGACGACGTAGGGCTGTTGATTGCAGTATCTCGCCAGGCCTCACGCAGCCCGGCGTTGGAGACACTGGCCGGCGAGCACGGCCAGCGGCTCCTGCGCATCGACTGCGATGCCCGCGATGAGCAGGCGCTACAGGCGCTGGGCACACAAGTGAGCGGCCACTGTCTGCACCTGAACTTGGTCATCAGCACCTTGGGCGTGCTTCATCAGGCGCCTGCGCGGGCCGAGAAGTCCCTGGCGCAACTGGATATGGCGGGCTTGCAGGCCAGTTTCACCACCAACTGCTTCGCCCCTATCCTGCTGCTCAAGCACCTGCTCCCGCTGCTGCGCCAGCAGCCCATGACATTTGCCGCACTATCGGCGCGGGTCGGGTCGATCAGCGACAACCAGTTGGGTGGCTGGTATGGCTATCGCGCCAGCAAGGCGGCGCTCAACCAGCTGCTACGCAGCGCCAGCATCGAGCTGAAACGGCTGAACCCAGCCTCGACCGTGCTCGCTCTGCACCCCGGCACCACCGATACCGAACTGTCCCGCCCGTTCCAGGCCAATGTTCCGCCAGGCAAACTGTTTTCGCCCGCGTTTGCGGCCACCTGCATGCTCAAGCTGATCGCCGAGCATGGGCCAGCGCAGACGGGCACCTTCTGGGCTTGGGATGGTACGCCGATCCCTTGGTGATGCTCTCAGAGTACCCCTTGGATCTGGCCAACCAGGTAGTCAGTCGCCTCTTCCACCGTGCCTTCGTTGCGGCACAACACCCAGCCTTGCTCGGCCACCGCGCGCTCGAACGCCTCGGTACAGGCCACCTGCTCTTCCAGGCTGTGAATCACTGTGCTGCCCAGCCCTCGCGTGCGTGCGGCTGCCCTCGCCCATGAGGTTTCGGCACGGGTAACAACGCCGACATGCAGGTCAGGCACCCGAACCTTGCGCTCGATGTTCAGGCGCAGGATGTCGGCAAACGGCAACAGGCGGCGGAACGCGGCATCAGACGGATACCAGCGGTCGATCAGGATGATGCTGTCTGCGGGCTGTTTGGGCAGCACATTCTGGGAAATCCACGCGCGGCTGTCGGCAAAGCGCTCACACACCTGTAATTCAAGCCCGAGGCCAGGGGCCCGAGCAAGCTGGTTGACCAAGGCCATGGTCTGCCCACGCGATGGGTCGCTTTTTTTCTCGCACAGGCGGATCACCTTGTGGCCATCAACCCGCAAGGCTTGAGTAACGGCCTCAAGCAACGTGGTTTTGCCGGTGCTTTTGGGGCCATCCAGCGAGATAAACAGCGGGCGCGTCATGTTGTGGTACCGGCTTGGCGAGGCCGGTCATGATGCCCTGAAACACGCGCACGGTCATGAACCCTCGCATGGAGCACATTTGTACTCCATGCGACTGCTCGCTCATCGGTTAACCCGCCGGGCAGTAGTTTTCGCAGCGTTTTGCTCAGACGATGCTGTAATGTAGGTCAGTTATCTCCACGGCCGTCTCGCTGGCAGCCGCCTTGACTCTCACCAGGCGCCGTCCATGACGTCAGAAACCCCGGTAAACCTTACAAACTGCGATCGGGAGCCGATCCAGATCCCAGGCAGCATCCAGCCCCACGGCTGCCTGCTTGCCTGTGACGCCTCAGCCAGCGTTGTCCTGCGCCATTCGGCAAACCTTGCGCAGATGCTAGGCATCAGCGGTGAAATCAACAATCAGCGGTTGCAAGCGGTGCTGGGCGATGAAGTGGCGCACACGCTGCGCAACGCATTGGCGCGCACCCGCGAAGGCTCGCGCCCGGCGATGACCTTTGGTGTGCAACTGCCATGCGGGCGGGCATTCGATGTTGCTTCGCACCTGTTCAAGGGCACGGTGATCCTGGAGTTCGAACCGGCCGGCGCCAGCATTGCCGAGCCCATCGAGCTGACCCGCACGCTGATCGCGCAACTGCGCGAGATCGACCAGACCAGCAAGCTGTTCCGTGACGCCGCACGTTTTGTGCGCGCCGTACTGGGTTACCACCGGGTGATGATCTACCAACTGGGCAGCGACGGCGCCGGCAAGGTGGTCGCCGAAGCCAAGCGCGGCGACCTTGAAAGCTTCATGGGCCAGTACTTCCCGGCCTCGGACATTCCCCAGCAGGCCCGTGCGTTGTACCTGCGCAACCCGATCAGGGTGATTTCCGACGTCAAGCTGAAAACCGTGGCCATCGTGCCGGTGCTGGATGCCTCGGGCGAGCCGCTGGACCTCTCCTATGCGCACCTGCGCAGCGTCTCGCCAATCCACTGCGAGTACCTGAGCAACATGGGCGTGGGCGCGTCGATGTCGATTTCGGTGATCGTCAACGGCGAGCTGTGGGGCCTGATCGCTTGCCATCATTACGCACCGCGCACCCTGGCCATGGCCCAGCGCGTGGCAGCGGAGATGTTCGGCGAGTTTTTCTCGCTGCAAGTCGAAACCCTGCGCTCGCGGCAAAACCTGGAAGCGGCGGTGAATGTCCACAATGCTTTGGATGCGCTGCTGCGTGATGCCAACCATGCCATGGACATCGAAGCCTTCTTCCAGTCGCGGCTGAGCGAATTCCAGGCGCTGATCCCCTGTGACGGCATCGGCATGTCGCTGCAAGGCCGCTGGACCTGCGCCGGCCTCACGCCGCCCAGGGCCGCCATGCCAGACCTGCTGAGCCTGGTGCAGACGTTCAGCGAAGGCCGGACCTGGGCCTCCCACCGGCTGTCAACGGTGCACCCACTCGCCAGCGACTATGCCAACGATGCCTCAGGGGTGCTGGTGATCCCCATGTCGCAGCAGCCGCGGGACTACCTGATGCTGTTCCGCAAAGAAGTGATCGAGACCCTGGAATGGGCCGGCGACCCCAATAAAACCTACGAAAGCGGCGCCCTGGGCGACCGCTTGACGCCACGCAAGAGCTTCGCCATCTGGAAGGAGACCGTGCACCAGCAGTGTGCCCCCTGGAGCGAACAGGACCGCCAGTTCGGCGAAGCCATCCGTACCGCTATCGTCGAGGTGGCGCTGCACAACAGCGAACTGCTGGCCAGCGAGCGCTCCAAGGCCGAGGTCCGCCAGCGGGTGCTCAACGAGGAGCTCAACCATCGGGTGAAGAACATCCTGTCGCTGATCGGTGCGCTGGTGTCCCACCCCACCTCCGAGAGCCAGACGCTCAAGGACTACGTCGCTACGCTCAAAGGCCGCATCCATGCCTTGTCACTGGCGCATGACCAGGTGGTGCGCGGCGATGGCGGTGGCCGCCTGGCCATGCTGCTGGAAGCTGAACTGTCGCCGTATCGCACCTCGGCCGGGGTGATCGAACTGAGCGGGCCGAACGTTATTCTCGATGCCCGCGCCTATTCGGTGATGGCCCTGGTGCTGCACGAGCTGGCGACCAACGCGGCCAAGTACGGCGCCTTGTCGCGCGCCGGTGGGCAACTGTGCGTGAGTTGGACGCTGGATGCCGGCAATGCCTGCGACATCACCTGGCACGAAAGCGCAGGGCCTGTGGTTCGCGCCCCCACCCGCAAGGGTTTTGGCACGGTACTCATCGACCGCAGCATCCCGTTCGACCTGGGCGGTACCAGCCGCGTCGAGTACCTGCCCGAAGGCCTGCGCGGGTATTTCAGGATCCCGGCCAGGCACCTGGCGGTGGCCGAGGCGGTGGAAGCGGCGCAGCCGGCAGATGAGCTTGAGCAGGTCAGTGCAGGGTTCGCCGCGCGCAGCGATGCCTGTGTGCTGATCCTCGAGGACCAGTTGGTGATCGCCGTAGGGCTTGAGCAGATTCTCAACGATGCGCTGATCACCGACGTCATCACCGCAAGCTCCGAGGACGAGGCGCTGCGGCTGCTGGGTAGTCGTACGCCGGACGCGGCGATCCTGGATATCAACCTGGGCACTGGCAACTCGATCTGTGTCGCCGATGAACTGCTGCGCCGTGGCATCCCGTTCCTGTTTGCCACAGGCTACGGCGACAGTGTCAGCATTCCGCAGCATCTGCAGCAGGTTTCGGTGATTCGCAAACCGTATGACGCCAGCGCGATTCTGATGAACCTGCACAAGCTGCTGCCCCCTGCCCTGCAGGCGCCATGAGCAACGCCTGCACGTAACCGGCCAGGGCCTCTTCACGCGGGCCCTGCGAGCGCTCCAGGCTGTTGTGGGCAACCCGTTGGGCCTGTTCGAGACATGCCGTCATGGTGGTGCTGTCGCCTGCCAGCGCTGCACGCAACGCCAGGCAACGTGGCTTGAAGCTTGCGTTGAACCAGTCGGTTTCGTCGCTGAATACCGCGTCATGCAGGCCGCTGGCATCGCGCGCCAGCATCGCCCGGCAGAACAGCAACTCGGCGCGCAGGATCGCAAGCAGCACCAGGCTGTGTTTCAGCGCAGGGGCAGGCGCCGTTGCCAGCAGCCCCTGCAGCTCAGCGTCCAGCGCCAGGGCGCCCTGCCAATCCCCTTGGTTTTGCCGGGCAAACAGCCGGTAGCCCAAGCCAATCAACGCCAACGGCATGGCCTCGGCCGCCAGGCACTGCAAATCGCCAGCATCGAGATCTTGCGCCTGGGTTCCGGCCACCGTCTGCGCCAACAGCCGTGCATTGGCCAGCGCCGGGCCCTGCTCATCGGGCTTGCCCAGCCAGGCCAGCAGCACCGTGCCGTCACTGACCGCCGGGGCGAAGGTCGGCACCAGGTTGGCCAGCCCTACCGCCAGGTTGGAAACAGCCAAGGCCAGCAACACCGCAGCGAGCTTACCCGCAAGCGGCCAGTACAGCGCCAGGCACAGGCCTGCGACGAGCAGATTGCACAACGGCCCCATCAGCGTGATCACCAGCATGCTGCGGCGCATGGGCTGCTGCGGGGCGTGCGCGGCCATCACGTAGCCGGCTATCGGCCCGCCCTTGGCTTGTGGCGACCAACGCAGCCTGAAGCCGCGCCGCTGCGGCTGCAGCTCAACGGCCAGCACCCGCACCAGCAACACCGTCATGCCGCTGCAGCGGGCGCCCAGATAGTGCCCGCCTTCATGCACGGCAAGGCTGAGTGCGCCGAAGACAAACGCCAGAAACATCGCCGAAAACGGCTGCAGGCCGATATCGAGCCTTTCACCCAGAATGAGCGCGGTGAACAGATACCCCGCCAGGCCGATGGTCAGCTGCAGCAGGCGCAACAGCCAACACAATCCTTTGAACAGCATTATCAGATCCTTGATAGACAGCCCGCGCCAGGGCACCCCGGCAAATTGACCGCGCATTGAAGCACCGCCTACGCAGCATATCAACGCTTACTCAGGCAGCAGCTGCAGGCCCAGGTACAAGCTGAGCATACCGTCCATGCGCAGCGGGTCGACCTCGCCCAGCTCGGCGATACGCTCAAGCCGGTAACGCAAGCTGTTGCGGTGGATGCCTAAGGCATCTGCACAAGCCTGGCTCTGCCCGTCGTGGGCACACCATGCACGCAAGGTGCCCAGCAGGTTGCCGTTGGCGTCCTTGGCGCGGATGCGCAGCAAGGGTTCCAGCAGCTCGTCCAGCGCATCGTCGTTTCGGTGGCGCCATAGCAAGGCGGGCAAGCGATAGCGGGCCAGCGCCAGCAGCTGTACGCCGGGCAACACTTCGCGGCCGTAGGCCAGCAGGTCGCGTACCCGGCGATAGCCACGGCGCAGTTGCTCCAGGCTCTGCGCCGGGCTGCCCAGCGCTAGCCGCTCAACCTCCCAACCGTGCCGCTGCAAGCGTTCAAGCAACCGGGCTTCGTCCGCTGCAACCGTGGCCGGGCGGCACCACAACAGCGACTGGCGCGCCGGGCTTACACACCAACTGTCCGGGAAACGACTCATCAGCCATGCCGAGAGCGCCTCGGCCGGCGGCCCCGACTTCAGTTCAAACAGGCAAGGGATACGCGGCAGGTTGGGCTTCAAGCCCAGTTGCTGCGCTTCATCGACCAGCCGCGGCGACTCGCCACTGCCGCCAAGCAACAGGGCCAGCAAATCGTCACAGCGCTGCCGGCGCCATTGCTGCTCCACCTGCAAGTAGCGCTGGGCCAGCAGCATCTCGGCGGTCATGCGCACCAACTCGCCATAGGTGCGCAGTTGCGCCGCCTCGCCGGTCAGGCCCAGCACGCCGATCAGCCGGCCATCGAGCAGCAGCGGCAGGTTGACGCCCGGTTGCACGCCCTTGAGGCATTTGGCGGCTTCGCTATCCAGTTCCACGATGCGCCCGTTGGCCAGCACCAACTGCGCGCCCTCGTGGCGGGTGTTGATTCGCTCGGGCTCGCCGCTGCCCAGAATCAGCCCCTGGCTGTCCATCACGTTGACGTTGCAAGGCAGGATGGCCATCGCCCGGTCGACGATGTCCTGGGCCAGCGCGTGGTCCAGTTCGAACATGCAGGTTTCCTTAGATTTGGTCGACAGCACTGCAGCCTGGCGCAACGCCTGTGCAAACGCACAAAGACAGTTGCGCTACGCTCCCCGAGACTCTTGAAGGCGAGCGCCGAGACAGGCGACGCGGTAACAACCATAACAACAGAGAACCCGATCATGGCACACAGCCCCGCCCCTGACCAAGGCAACGACGTCACCCGCAATGCGCTGTACCGGCGCATCACCCTGCGGCTGATTCCGTTCATTTTCATCTGCTACCTGTTCAATTACCTCGACCGCGTCAACGTCGGCTTTGCCAAGTTGCAAATGCTCGACGCGCTGAAATTCAGCGAAACCGTCTACGGCCTCGGCGCCGGCATCTTCTTCATCGGCTATGTGTTGTGCGGTTTGCCCAGCAACCTGGCGCTCAACCGCTTCGGCCCACGGCGCTGGATCGCGCTGATGATGATCGCCTGGGGCAGCCTTTCGACCTGCCTGCTGTTCGTCACTACGCCCACCGAGTTCTACACCCTGCGCCTGCTCACGGGTGCTGCCGAAGCCGGCTTCTTCCCAGGCGTGGTGCTGTACCTCTCGCGCTGGTTCCCGGCGGCGCGCCGTGGCCGCATCATGGCGCTGTTCATGTCGGCGATCCCGGTGTCGGGCCTGCTTGGCGGGCCGTTTTCCGGCTGGATCCTGCAGCACTTCGCATCAGGCCAAGGCGGTTTGGCCGGCTGGCAGTGGATGTTCCTGATCCAGGGCCTGCCGACTGTCGTGCTCGGCATGCTGGCAATAGTGCTGCTCAGTGACGGCCACAAGACAGCGGCCTGGTTGAGCCCGGCTGAACGCCAGTTGATCGACGCCGACCTTGCCGCCGATGCAGCCGCCAGGCCCGCCACCCAGGGCGAAGGTGTGCTGGCGGTGCTGACCAACCCGCTGATCTGGACCTTTGGCTTTGTCTACTTCTGCATCCAGAGTGGCGTGTACGCGATCAACTTCTGGCTGCCATCGATCATCAAGAACATGGGCTTCGACAGCCCGCTGCTGATCGGCTGGCTGAGCGCCATTCCGTACCTGCTGGCCGGGGTGTTCATGATTCTGGTGGGCCGCTCGGCAGACCTGCGCAACGAACGCCGCTGGCACCTGGTGGTGCCGATGCTGATGGGCGCATTGGGCCTGCTGATCGCGGTGAACTTCGCTGGCCAGCCTGCGATTGCGATTCTGGGCTTGTCCATCGCCACCATGGGCGCCCTCACCGGCTTGCCGATGTTCTGGCCGATGCCCACGGCCTTGCTCAGCGCCGGCACCGCCGTTGCAGGGTTGGCGGTGATCAACTCAGTGGGCCAGATGGCCGGTTTCCTCAGCCCGTACCTGGTCGGTTTCATCAAGGACCAGACCGGCTCGACCGACGCCGCGCTGTATGCGCTGGCGGGGCTGATCGTGGTGGGCAGCATCGTTGCGCTGCGGGCCAGCACTAAGAGAAGCCACTGAGTCTTCAGGCTTCACGCTACAAGGCTTCAAGCGGACGGTGTAGGAGCGGCCTTGTGCCGCGAAGGGGTGCGAAGCAGCCCCGGCGATATCAGCTGATGCACAAATCTAGGGGTGCTTCGCACCCCTTCGCGGCACAAGGCCGCTCCTACACGGGCCACGTCAAGCCTGTGGACTGCACAGACCCGCAATAACCGCGTTGCCCCCGTATCTGGCACACTGGCCCTGCCCTCGCCACGGACCGCGCGCATGCTGATCGACGAAGAACTCACCCTCAAGAAACTCGAAACTTTCCTCGCCTTCATGCGCACTGGCAACCTCGCTCGCGCCGCGGCCGAGCTGTCCACCAGTGCCGTCAGCGTACACCGCGCCATTCATTCGTTGGAAAGCGCCCTGCGCTGCCCCTTGTTCAAACACGAAGGCCGCCAGCTCATCCCGCTGGAAAGCGCCTATGTGCTGGAGAAAAAGGCCCGCCAGCTGATCCAGGACGCCGAGCAGATGGTGCGCCAAACCCGAGAAGCCGCAGGCTTTTATGCCGAGCGTTTTCGCCTGGGCGCGCTGTACTCACTCACCGTCAAGACCGTGCCGAAGCTTGTGATGGGCCTGAAACTGCGCCGCAGCGAGCTGAATATCGACCTGACCCTGGGCTCGAACATCGACCTGCTGCACCGCCTTAAAAACCACGAGATCGACGCCATGCTGGTATCGCTGGACGAGAGCATCAGCGACCACGCCTGCGAACAGCTCCCGCTGTTTTCCGACGATATCTTCCTCGCCGTCCCCACCGACTCGCCCTTCGCCGAGCAGGCCGAGGTCGACCTTGCCGACCTTGCCGACTCGACCTTCATCACCCTGACCCAAGGCTTTGCGACCCACCGCGACGGCGCACGGGTGTTTCAGCAGGCCGGCTTCGAGCCCAAGGTGGCGATGCAGGTGAACGACATCTTCACACTGCTGAGCATGGTCAGCTCCGGGGTGGGCTTTGCCCTGCTGCCGGGGCGCATTGCAGCGGTATACGAGAACCGCGTGCGCTTGATAGCGCTACAGCCGCGGTATCGGGTGCAGCAACATATTGGCGTGGTGTTTTTGAAGGCCCGCGAGCGCGAACCCAACCTGCTGGCGTTGCTGGCAGAGTGCAGGATGTACAGCCGGGAGGTTTGAACAGCGCGACCTGTCATTTTTGCCAGTAGCAGACTGTTTTGAAGGGTTTCATGCTTGAACCCTGCAACCGGCACGCTGGAGGTAGCTCATGGGCAGGCAACACTTTTTCTATTGCGCAAGCCGGTTGCAAACATGCCTGGCCTGCACAAGAGACGTTGTGTTCTTGCGCAATGGCCACGGACTCATGGCCGAGCTGTCACAGGCCTCTTCTGCACTTCTGATCACCGATAGCAAAGATTCGGTACTGCACAGCATCGGCAGAACACCCTCCAGAACGCCCAGTTATACCTGCTATGGCTACGAAACTGTGGCTGAGGAGCGCACCTCGTGGATAGGTTTCAATGGGGAGCTCCGGGCGTTTTGGGCCAGCTGCTACTCGCTGGGCAATGGCTATCGGCTGTATAGCACTGCGTTGATGCGCTTTAGTTCGCCGGACAGTTTCAGCCCTTTCGGCAAAGGTGCAGTGAATGCATACAGCTATTGCGAGTGCGACCCGGTGAACCGTACCGACCCAACCGGTCATATGATACGGCCGCGCTCCCGCTCACTCAGCTCGGTTTCATTCAATGGGCAAACGGCACAACGTCGCCGGTCCTTGAACGGGGGCTTGGAGAACCGCTATCTCGTCCAGGGTAATGGCAACAGCAGAAGCCCGACTCAAAGCCCGGACAATCGATCTAATGGCTCAGCAAGCTCGCTTGCCAGCAGCAACTCGAAGCAAAGCCCGGTTCTGAGACAACGACACAGCTTTGCTTGGGATCAGGGTGATGTGCAAAGCACTGGCGCAACCTCAGGCGCCCGCTCCAGCTTCAGCGATGAAAGCGATGTGAGTACATCGGAGGTCGCCTGGCCTTCATCTGGCAGAAGCTCACCAGTGCAACAGGGGGGTGTATGGTTGCCGGACGCTCAACCCCGCCCTGAAAATTTGTATGACGCGGCTCAGGATCGTTCACCGTCGCTGGCAGCAACTCAAGTAAGAACGGGCAGCTAACCACCAGGATTAGCCGCCTTGATTCCGACGTTGCTGTTACCCCACCAACCCGCGCACACAGAAGTACAGGATCGACGGCCCCATCAAGCACCCAAGCCCAGTGTGGAAGGTCGCCGTCAGCGCACCATACGGCACCAGCCGCCGGTCAGTCGCCGCCAACCCTGCCGTAACCCCGGACACGGTCCCCGCCAGCCCGCCAAACACCATTGCAGAGCGCGGGTTGTCCAGGCCCAGCAAGCGGGCCGACACCGGGGTGAACACCATCACCAGAATCGCCTTGATCAGCCCAGTGGCAATCGACAGCGCCATGACATCGGAACTCGCCCCCAGCGCCGCGCCGGTCACCGGCCCGACGATATAGGTCACCGCGCCGGCACCGATGGTGGTCATGCTCACCGCATCGCGGTAGCCGAACACCCAGGCCACGCCGGCGCCGACAATGAACGGCAGCACGGTACCGAGCAGCAGCGCCACTACCCCGATCATCCCGGCCTTGCGCGCCTCGGTGGCCTGCACTTCGAAGGCGGTGGCGACAATGGCGAAGTCACGCAGCATGGCCCCACCCATCAGGCCGATACCGGAGAACAGCGCCATGTCGGCAAGCCCCTTCTGCCCGCCGGTCAGCGTACCGCCTACCCAGGCCAGCACCAGGCCGATGACAATGGCGATCGCCGAGCCGTGCACCCGCCCAAAGGTCAGGTACTTCGACAGCAGTACCGACAGCCACATGATCCCGCCCACCACCGCGAATGCAGTGATCAGGCCGTTGTGTTCCAGTGCGTTCTCAATGATCGGCCACATATCAGCGGCCTCCCGCAGGCACGGCCTGCGCATCGGCTGGCGGCGGTGCGTCCAGCGGCGGTAACGGCTCGCCGCGATGGCTGCGGCTGATCAAGGCAATGGTCAAGCCACACACCAGCACGGCCCCCACCGCCCCCAGCAGCGCCACCGGCCCACCATGCAGCGCGGTGACCACATTTTGCTGGGCGGCCATGGCCACCACCACCGGGATGTACATGGCGCCCCAGAAGCCCACGCCGAACTCGCATTCCTTGCTCATGCCGCCGTTGCGGTGCATGTACAGGCGTGCGCAGATCAGCAGGATCATGGCGATGCCCACCCCGCCCACGTTGGATTTGACGCCCAGCAGCACGCCCAGCAAGTCGCCGACGATGACGCCGGCAAGCGTGCATACCGCCAGCAGAGCCACACCATAAATGATCATTGTTGTTGTCCTCAGCTTTAGTCGAAGTTGCTTGTTGTTGTTCTTCGAAATCAGTGATGCGGTGCAACCCCTGGCTTGTGGCAGGCAGCAACAGCCAGGTGCAGTCATCGGCGGTGGGCCACCTCCTGGCGCAACAGCGCCTCAAGGGTATCGCCGCGGGTAGATTCCACCGCTACCACCCGGCCCTGTTCGAACACCGGGCGTGCCAGGCCGCTGAGCACGCTGCCAGGCGGCACCTCTATATGCAGGCGCACGCCACGCTCGTAGGCATTGCCCAGCAAGCCGCGCCAGTCGACCACCCGTGCCATGTTGCCGGCCAGGTCGTCGCGCAATTGTTCCGGGTCATGCACTGGCCGGGCGCGGGTGCCGCTCAGCCAGGTTATACGGGGCCTGTGTAACTGAACCTTGGCGAAAGCGGCTGCCAGCTCACGGGCCGGTTCATCCAGTAGCTTGCAGTGCGATGGCACACTCACCGCCAGCCGCCGTGCCACGCCCTGCCCTTGGCCACGCGCCCGGCGCGCTACCTCGGCCATGCCCCGGTCGCTGCCGGCAATAACGATCTGGTTGTCGCTGTTGAGGTTGGCCAGGTACACCTCATCGGCCACCTCCGCCAGCAAGCGCTCGACGCAGGCCAGGTCCAGGCCGCTCAGCGCCGTCATGCCGTAGCCTTGCGGATAGGCATGCTGCATCAGGCTGCCGCGCAGGGCCACCAGCCGCAGCGCATCGGTAAAGTCCAGCGCCTCGGCCACCACGGCCGCCGGGTAGGCACCAATCGACAGCCCCGCCACATAGTCAGGCGCAGGGGCTCGCTGCAGCAACCAGCGCGCCCACGCCACCCCAGCCAGCAGCAGGCACAGCTGCACAGCGCGGGTGCCTTGCAGGGCGTGCTCGCTGTCCAGGTTCAGCACCTGTTCGCCTAGCACATCACTGGCCTGCTCCAGCAGCGCTTCGGCGCCGCTTGGCAGGCGATGGAGCATGCCCGCCTGCTGCGCGCCTTGGCCTGGGAATGCAAACAGGCTACTCATGCCGCGTGCTCCAAGGCCGCCCATGGGTCGATCACCAGCGCCGCGCAGCGAGTGGCTTTGAGCATCACTCGCCGTGCGGGGCCGGCCCATTCACGCAGGGCCACGGCACCTGCCGGGGTCTGCAATTGCAGGTCGATACGGCACGGCGCGCAATCGAGGATGTCCAGCAGGTCTTTCGCCGCCGTGCGGGCCAGGGGTTGCGGCGTGCGCAACAGCAGGTCCAGATCGCTCTCGGCGTGCAGCACTTCGATACCGCTGGCGAGCTGGTAGGCGACGCCTCCGGTCGGCCCCCAGGCAAGGCCGAGGGCGTCGAGCACCGGGCCTACCGAGGCCAGGGCCTGCAAAGCCGGCCACGCTGCGCACTCAGCAGCGGCCCGATGACTACGCACAGCTTCAGGGCTCAAGCGCTCCTGGATAGCGGCCAAAGGCATCAGGCAGGCCAGCCGCTGCGCACGTTGTAACCCGCGAACCCCGACCGCCACCCAGCCGTCGGCGCATTCCGCCCGGCGCACCACCACCGGCGCGCCGGCTGCGAGCACTTGCCTGGCCCATTGCGGAGCGTCGTCAGGCAGCATGGCCGGGGCCATGCCCCACAGCAGGTCATGCGGGCGCGGGCTGTTCATTTCAGGCCTCCTGCCACTGGCTGCGCAGGCGCGCACGGACGTCGCGCGATGCCTGGCGGTGCTCGCCGCCCAAACGCGACGACAAGTCGGTGGACTGGCCAATGTCGCGCACCGCCTCGGCAAGGCAGGCGCGTACCGCCGCGATGTCGGCGGCACTGGGGCTGTCGGCGTTGTCCACGCTCAGGCGCCGCCACAGCAGGCCCAGCGAGGCGTAACTGCCCAAGTCGTAGGCCATTGGCGGAATCTCGGCGGCCAGCGCCTCCAAGGCCTCGACGCTGCGCAGGGTAATCCTGGCGGCAGCCGCCTTGCCCATGGCGTGTACCATGACCCCGCTGTCATCCAGGGCGATCAAGCGCTGCGCCTGGTAGCCATGGGCCAGAAACGCCCCTGACATCGCCTTGCCCACCAGCAGCCCGATGACCGGGTGGCCAGCCAGGCGCGCCTGGGCATAGGCTTCAACCGCGCCGGCCAGGGCTTGGTGAATACCCAGTGCCTCTTCCCGCCGGCCATAGGCTTGGCTGGGCACATCGATCAGCGCAACGATGGCGCGTTTTTCGGTATTGCGGTCGGCTTCCACGGCCTCGCTGACCGCCTTGGCCAGGCCCCAGCCCTCCAGCAGCCCGACCTCTCCGGCGCGCGCCCGCGGGAAGGGGTTGTGCGCATCCGGCACCACGGCGATAAAGCGCGCCGGGCGGTTGTCCAACTCACCATTGATCACCCGCAGCGAGGCTGGATAGCCCGCTTGCGCCTGGCCTGCGGCAAGGTTTGGCAGCCAGGTCAAGGCACGGTTCATTGCGCATCTCCTTGATACAGGGCGCGCACGGCGGCAGCGTCCAGTTGCGGGGCTTCAGCGCCCAGTTGAGCGAGCCGCTGCAGATACCAGGCATGCTGCCGGGCACGGTTGGCAGACGGTTGCCCCAGCAGTTGCAGCAGTTGCTCGCGAATACGCTCGACGTCGTCGGCAACGTAGGCATCCGCCAGGCCGCAGGCATGGCGTTGTTCGCCGCCGCTGAAGCTCCAGATGAACGGCCGGTCGCCCGCGTTGTACTCCTCGATGCCAGCCTCTTGTTCGATCACCTGCGGGCCGTTGAGGCCAAGGCGTGCTTCACGGGTGACCAGCAGATGGCTGCACAGCCCGGCGGCAATCGACATGCCACCAAAGCAGCCCACCGAGCCTGCAATCACCCCGATGACCGGCTGATGGCCACGCAATTCGACGATGCCGGCTTGGATCTCGGCAATGGCCGCAAGGCCGAGGTTGGCCTCCTGCAAGCGCACACCGCCAGTTTCGAGCAGCAATACAGCGCAGGTAGGGATGCCGTTGCGGTTGTCTTCGACAGCCAGCTCCAGCGCCCCGGCGATCTTGGCGCCGCCCACCTCGCCCATGCTGCCGCCCTGGAAGCCACCTTCGATGGCCGCAACCACGCACGCACGCCCAGCCAGCTTGCCCTTGGCGATGATCACGCCATCGTCGGCCTGGGGCACGATGCCTTGGCGCGGTAGCCAGGGCGACATCAGGCGGTCGAAGGGGCCGAGCAACTCGCGGAATGTGCCGTTATCCAGCAATGCCCGGGCGCGCTGGCGGGCGCCCAGTTCGACGAAGCTGCGGTGGCGCAGCAAACGTTCGGTGTCAGTCATGGCCGATCTCCTCGAAACCTTGCTCAAGACGCAGGCGCACCACGCCAGGGGTGGCGCCGAAGTCGTGGATGTCGATTTTTACCGCCGGCAGCGCGCGGCCGCTGAACAGGCGCTGCAACAGTTGCTCCCAGCGCGCTTCACTGCCGTTGACCGAGGTCACCACCTGGATATCCAGGCGCCCGGCGGTGCCTGGCTCGATCAACACTTCGAGGTCACCGGAGCTGACACAGCCCACCAGGCTGCGACCACGCCCAGGCTCTACAGCTGGGAATTGAAAATTCAGGGTTTGCATGTCACAGGCTCCCGGCAGTGTCGAGGAACAGGCAGGCGGCCAGCAGATCGGCGGCACCGCCCGGTGAGGCGTTCAAGCGCAGCAGCAGCGCGTCGAGTTGGCGCAGTTGCCGGCGCCCGCCAAGGCTGGCACTGCCGCCGTCGTCGAGCACGGCGCGGGCGCCTTGCTGCAGGGCCAGCAGCCCTTGCGGCCCGGCACGCCAGAGCACGCAGGTGTCGCTGAGGGTGGCCATGATCGCCAGCAGTGCGTCGAGCCGGGCGTGCGCTTCGCTGGCACCCGCCGCGCGGCTGCGGCGCAGTTGCGGCAGGCCGTGGCCGGTCACGGCGGGGAACCCTTGTTGCGCTTGCTCACGCGCCCCGCTAGCCGCATGCCGGCGGCGCACCTGCGCGCCGTGGCTGTCCTGGTTGGTTGCGGCTGGGTCGTCGAACAGCGCGATACGCCCGGCACGTTGCGCCAGGGTGGCGGCATCGGCGTTGCTATCCAGCGCTCGCGCAGCCACCAGCAGGCCCAAGGCCCAGATAGCGCCACGGTGGGTGTTCACCCCGGCGGTGGTGGCAAGCATGGCCGCCTCGCCTTCGCGGCCAATACGCCCCAGGGCGGCGCGCAGCGGCTGGCCGATCTCGGCGTGGTGACGCGCAGCGTCTGCCATGTCCCTGAAGCACGGCCACAGGGCCAGCGCCGAAGCATGCATCAGGCCCAGGGTCATATCGGTATGGGCACCGCTGCTACGCCGGTCGACAAGGCCCGGTTTGGGCGACAGGTCGGCTTCATCGATCAGCGCCTCGACGGCGAGGTCGGCCAAGTGTTCGGCGGCGCCTGGCGCTACCGGGCGCGTGGGCTGCCAGGCCGGGCGGTTCAGCGCGGTGTGCAGGTCATGTGCGTTCATCACCAGCTCCTGAAACGTGCAGGCGGGTTGTACAGGCCGCCAGACCACTCAACCAGCTCGGCGATGCTGCGTGCAGCGAGCAGTTCGCGGCTGGCATCGGTGCGGCGGATGCCGAGGTCTTCGGGCAAGGCCACAAGGCCCGCCTTGCGCAGGCGCTCGGTATCCTTGGGGTCGTGGCGCAGGCCGATGGCCGTCACACCCGCCACTGCTGCGATCATCTGCTGGCGCTCTTCAAGGCTGCGGGCCTTGTACAGGTAGGCGATGCCTTCTTCGGTGAGCAGGTGAGTGACGTCGTCGCCATAGATCATCACCGGGGCCAGCGGCATGCCGGCCTTCTTCGCCACTTCTACCGCGTCCAAGGTCTCGACGAAGGTGGGCTTGCCGCCTTCCTGGTAGGTTTCGACCATCTGCACCACAAGCTTGCGGCCGCGCTCAAGCAGGGTGTCGGGCACGGTCATGTCCAGCCAGGCTGGGGTGGCATGGCGCCTGCCACGCGGGTCGTGGCCCATGTTCGGTGCGCCGCCGAAGCCGGCCAGGCGGCCACGGGTCACGGTCGAGGAATGGCCGTCGCCATCGACCTGCAAGGTGGCGCCGATAAACAGGTCTACCGCGTACTGCCCGGCCAGTTGGCACATCATGCGGTTGGAGCGCATCGAGCCGTCGCGGCCAGTGAAGAACACATCCGGGCGCTGGGCGATGTAGTCCTCCATGCCAAGCTCGGTGCCGAAGCAGTGCACGCTCTGCACCCAGCCGGTTTCGATGGCCGGGATCAGCGTGGGATGCGGGTTCAGCGTCCAGTTGCGGCAGATCTTGCCCTTCAATCCCAGCGACTCGCCGTAAGTTGGCAAGATCAGCTCGATGGCGGCGGTGTTGAAACCGATGCCGTGGTTGAGTGACTGCACCTGGTGTTTTTCATAGATGCCGCGAATCGCCATCATGGCCATCAGCACGTGCACCGGTTTGATATGGCGCGGGTCGCGGGTGAACAGTGGCTCGATATAGAACGGCTGGTCGGCGACCACCACAAAATCGACCCAGGAGGCCGGGATATCCACCCGTGGCAGGTCGTCGACGCGGTCTACCAATTGGTTCACTTGGGCGATCACGATGCCATCGCTGAACGCCGCCGGCTCAACCAGTGCCGGGGTGTCTTCGGTGCTGGGGCCGGTGTAAAGGTTGCCCTCGCGGTCGGCCATGAAACCTGCAACCAGGGTCACATTGGGGATCAGGTCAACCAGCAGGCGCGAGTACAGTTCTATATAGGTATGGATGGCGCCCACTTCCAGCAGCCCGTCTTCGAGCAACTGGCTGATGCGCAGGCTTTGCGGGCCGGCGAAGGAAAAATCGAGCTTGCGGGCGATGCCGCGCTCGAACAGGTCCAGGTGCTCGGCGCGGCTGACGCTGGGCATGATCATGTGCAGGTCATGCAAGCGCTGCGGGTCGACCTTGGCCAGCGAACGGGAGAGGAAATCAGCCTGCTTCTGGTTATTGCCCTCCAGCACCACCCGATCGCCGGGAGCCAGCAACAGCTCCAGCGCCTCGACGATGCGCTCGGTGGGCAACACCACGCCATCGGCCAGGTGGCGCACAAGGCCCAGCCGCCGCTGCTTCTCGGCGCGGCGCCGCGACCATTGCGGCGGTGGATTCTTCATTGTTGTCATTAGGTGACTCCACGGGTTCGCTGTCGTGGGGTCACCTTAGGGCGGTGCAGCTTGGGGCATCAATCAAGCCGGATGGCGGATTGTTACGCTCAGGTTAATAAATACAGGACGACTTTGCCCATAAACCACACGGGGTTACAGTGACAGCCTCAGTCTGGACAACTAACACGAGGTAAAAATGCAGCGCCGCCCTGCAGATTTGCCAATTGTGCCGCGCAAATTCGCATGACAGGATCCAGCGAACAGCCCGCGCATTCCAGGCTTCACCTTGGAAATCAATAACAAAGCAGGGAGACCGCGATGACCGCGCACGCTAGCCCCTCGGCCACCGATCACGTACTGGCTGAAGTCCGCAATCACATTGGCCACCTCACGCTGAACCGCCCCGCCGGCCTCAACGCCCTTACCCTGGAGATGGTCCGCAGCCTGCAGCGGCATCTGCATCGCTGGTCGCAGGACGCCCAGGTGCATGCCGTGGTGCTGCGCGGCGAAGGCCCCAAAGGCTTCTGTGCCGGCGGCGACATTCGTTCGCTGCACGACAGCCACAAGGCCGGCGAACGCCTGCACCATGAGTTTTTCGAAGAGGAATACGCACTCGACCTGTGCCTGCACCGCTACCACAAGCCGCTGCTGGTGCTGATGGACGGTTTCTGCCTGGGCGGCGGCATGGGCCTGGCCCAGGGCTGCGAGCTGCGTGTGGTCACCGAACGCAGCCGCCTGGGCATGCCGGAAGTGGGCATCGGCTACTTCCCCGACGTCGGCGGTAGCTATTTCCTCCCACGGGTGCCGGGCGAGCTGGGTATCTACCTGGGCGTCAGCGGCGCCCAGATCAAAGCCGCCGATGCGCTGTATTGCGGCCTGGCCAACTGGTACCTGGACAGCGACAAGCTGCAGGCGCTGGACCAAGGCCTGGACAAGCTGCAGTTCGGCGACCATCCGCTCAAGGACCTGCAGAGCCTGCTGGCCAGCTTAGGCAGCCAGACCCTCGGCGATGCACCGCTGGCCAGGCTGCGCCCGGTGATCGACCACTTCTTCGCCCTGCCCGACATGCCCAGCATCGTCGAACAACTGCGTGCGGTCGCCATTGCTGACAGCCGCAGTTGGGCGCTGGAAACTGCCGACCTGCTGGAAACCCGTTCGCCACTGGCCATGGCGGTCACCCTGGAACTGCTGCGGCGTGGGCGGCACCTGTCGCTGAAAGACTGTTTTGCCATGGAGTTGCACCTGGACAGCCAATGGTTCGACCACGGCGACATCATCGAAGGCGTGCGTGCGCTGATCGTCGACAAGGACAAGCAGCCGCACTGGAACCCACCTACCCTCGCCGGCCTGAGCCAACAGCGCGTCGACCAATTCTTCGAAGGCCTGTAAGGCCGGGAGCATGAGCATGCAAGACCTGGAACTGAGCGAAGAACAGATCATGATCCGCGACATGGCGCGGGACTTTGCCCGCGCCGAGATCGCACCGCACGCCCAGGCCTGGGAAAAGGCCGGCTGGATCGACGATGGCGTGGTCAGCAAGATGGGTGAACTGGGCCTGCTGGGCATGATCGCGCCTGAGCACTTCGGTGGCAGCTACACCGACTATGTGGCTTACGCCCTGGCGGTTGAGGAAATATCGGCAGGCGATGGTGCCACCGGCGCGCTGATGAGCATCCACAACTCAGTGGGCTGCGGGCCACTGCTGGCCTATGGCTCGGACGAACAGCAGCAAACCTGGCTGCCCAAGCTGGCCACAGGCGAGGTCATTGGCTGCTTTTGCCTGACCGAGCCGCAGGCCGGCTCCGAGGCCCACAACCTGCGCACACGCGCGGAGTTGGTCGATGGCGATTGGGTGATCACCGGTGCCAAGCAGTTCGTCAGCAACGCGCGGCGGGCCAAGCTGGCCATCGTGTTTGCAGTGACGGACCCGGAGCTTGGCAAAAAGGGGCTGTCGGCGTTTCTGGTACCCACCGACAACCCTGGGTTCAAGGTTGACCGCAGTGAGCACAAGATGGGCATCCGCGCCTCAGACACCTGCGCGGTGACCTTGGACAACTGCCGTATCCCGGCGGGCAACCTGCTGGGCGAGCGTGGCAAGGGGCTGGCGATTGCGCTTTCCAACCTTGAGGGTGGGCGCATCGGCATTGCGGCGCAGGCGCTGGGTATCGCTAGAGCGGCCTTTGAGGCTGCGCTGTTGTACTCGCGCGAGCGCATTCAGTTTGGCAAGCCGATCAACGAGCACCAGAGCATCGCCAACCTGCTGGCGGACATGCAGGTGCAGGTTAACGCGGCGCGGTTGCTGGTGTTGCATGCGGCGCGGCTGCGCACGGCTGGCAAGCCGTGTTTGTCGGAGGCTTCGCAGGCCAAGCTGTTTGCTTCCGAGATGGCTGAGCGCGTGTGCTCGATGGCCATCCAAGTGCATGGCGGGTATGGGTACCTGGAGGATTACCCGGTGGAGAAATACTACCGGGATGCGCGGATTACGCAGATCTACGAGGGGTCTAGCGAGATTCAGCGGATGCTCATTGCTCGTGAGCTTGGGCGCTATTCGATCTGATTGTTTCCACAGCAAGCAACTCGACTCGCCCTGCTGGCCTCATCGCAGGCTGTTGCCAGCTCCCACAGAGGCCATGCTCAACCGCAACATTGCTGGTTGGGCCCAATCCTGTGGAAATGATAGAGAGTTGTGGTGAGCGGGCTTGTCCCGCGTTGGGCTGCGCAGCAGCCCTGAAAACCCAAGGGGCTGCTGCGCAGCCC